>JADING010000014.1 GCA_017694135.1 Candidatus Scatoplasma merdavium | reverse complement strand
TTATCCAATCTTTCTTTAATTAACAAAGCTTGACCAAATATATCGATTAAAGGGATGTTAGAATTTCGTATATCGCTGTTAATCAAATCCTTGTAATCATCTAAAGTCTTTTTATCTTCTTCGTAAGAATTGTAAGTATCAGAAGTGTTAACTTCCTTGATTTCCCCTAATGACAAGGTTCTCTCTAATGAAGTCAACACGTCTTTTTTCGAAGTTTTTTCCGAATGGAGTTCCAATACTAAATCTCCAAGACCAACGTTTTCTAAGCGGCGCTTAACAACATCTAATGCCGCCTTCTTTTCCGAGACAAAAAGCACAGATTTACCAAGGTAAACCGAAGAAGCAACTATGTTAGTAATAGTCTGAGACTTCCCTGTTCCAGGCGGGCCTTGAATAACTAAGTTATGCCCTTGGTTAATTTCGTGAATTACTCTCGACTGCGATGAATCAGCGTCAACGACATTGTGAATAGACTTCGGGTCAAAGTCTTTCTCCTCATCGATATCTTCGCTCAGTTTGTCGTCAAAATTAGTTATGAACAGTTTTTTAAGAACATCGTTATCGAGTTCCTGCTTATCGTTTAACCAAACAGAAAGATCTAAATCTCGATACATCAAATACTTAGCATAAGAGAAGAAATCAAAAGCTCCCTGATCTTTTTGAACTTTCCAATTTGGCTTTGAACGAACCGCTTCTTCAACCTTAGCAAAATAAGTCTCTACTCCGTTAAGCTCTGTCTCTTCATCGCAGGAGATATCGATATTAAACTCATCTTTAAGTTTGGTAATCAGCGATATATTAGCGTGAATATCATCTCCGGAATAATAAATGTAATACCTCTCTTCATTATCGTATTTACCTATCTCTACTGGAACCAAGATAAGCGGAGCGCGGTATAAGTTTTCTGAATCACCTTCATTCCAACTTAAAAAACCCAACGCTAAATAGAGAACATTCGCGCCCTTTTCTTCAACGTATAGTTTCGATTGGCGATAAGTTTTAACAATTCTTCTTCTAAATTCTTTTTCTTCGCAATTGACGAACAATCGACTAGAAGCGTAACGCTCATCTAAGGTGAAAAAAATGTTCTTCGAAAAGTCAACAATCTGCTCAAACACCTCTTTAGCATCTAACTTAACAAACTCAAAACCGGTTGAAACCCTGAGCTTGTAATTTAAGAGAGGATTCTTCAAAGAAAGATCAAGCAGCTCTTTACGCGCTAATTCAAATCTCTTTTCAATCTCGTTCATTTAGATTCACCCCGCAGCATTTTAACGTCTTCTTTTAAGAAAACCGCAATGTTATCAACGCAATAAACCGGAAGTTCTTTATCTTCTATTGAAATAGAAAGAAGAAAATACACCGGACAATACAATTCCATTTCTCTATCAGAGTCAACTTCTTTAACTAAAACCGGGACATGATGTCTAATATGGTAATTGTAAAAACCACTTCTGAAAGATTCATCTATTTTTACTAACTTTTTTTCACCGAAAGAAGTAACGACTTTAACGATAGGTAAAACGTGTTTTTTAACATAAAAAAGCAGAACTATTCCCAATAAAGCGACTAAAAGAATAAAGAAAATTAAAAGGATGGGACTAGTAACAATAGCAAAATAAATACCGCAACCAAGGACAGTTAGAATCAAAAGGCCTAAAACAATAGGCATAAAGATAACTTCAATGCGCCCGCGGTAAATGTCAGACAATTTAACTTTCATAATTCCCTCGCTAATAATTATACTATGTTACACTTTGAAAAATACTTATCTTTCTAAAATTCGATAGAGCGTAGCCCGACCGATTTTAAGTCTTTTTGCCGCTTCGCTTTTATTTCCTCCGCACTCTTTTAGAGCCTCAATAACAGCTTGTTTAGTGAGTTTCTCTAAAGAAACCACCTCTTTTCTTTCTCCTTCAGTTTTAATTTCAAACTGGAGATAAAGCTCGTTAAAGTCTTTATATGAATTCTTTTTAAAAGAAGAGAGCATCGCTAGTATCTTCTCTAGTTCTGATTGACCGTAAGTAAAATGCATCTGATAGATTTTTTCTCTGTCTTCTTTTGAGAAATTCAAAGAATACTTCTCCATCATATTACCAATTAATTCTTTTTTATCCCTCAATTCATTGAAATCTGAAAGAACGATCTTTTCAAGAGGAAGAGAAAATGAAGAAAGATCAAACTCTCTAGAAAAAGAAAAGACAATCTTATTGATTAGATACAAGCCACCTCTTTCAATATTGCTCATTATCATCTGTAAAACCCAATGTTCAATCTTCTCGCAATTTAAAAAGCAAATTAACCGCGAAGATGAAAACAAAGGCGATGAAGTCGAAAGAAAAAACTTTCGATTCTTTTCAATATTTAAATACTCTCCGTTAACAAACAGGGGTTCAGAACTAAACTGCAAATCGTTTTTTATCTCTTCACAAGCTTTTCTTATTAAAGCGGAATCAGAAGAAATAATGACGCTAGGAAAAGAGGAATAACTGATCTCTTCTAAAGCTTTTTTGTCTTGAGAAGAAAGAAAAACAGAAGAGTTATCGAAAGTTTGGAAAATATTATTGCTTATTCTTTTAAAGTTAAAATATCGAACTTTTACAGCGACGTAGCTTTCTTTCTCCACTTTAAAAAACATATTGTGAATATCGATAAGTACGTTGTCTTTGCTAAAAGTAATTTCAGTGTCTTTTTTGTGGAGCAACGCTTTCAAGTTGTCGTTAATAACCTTGTCTACATCATCTAAATAACAAGGAAATACCACTTTTTTCATTATTTGATTACCCTTGTAATAAACGTAGGTATTAAGCCTTTCATCTGCAAGGTAAGAATCGATAATCTTTTCGTTAAGTTTCGCTTTCTGCAAAGAGGTATATACTTCTTTCCCCTTTAAATAAGCTTCTTTAATAGAAAAATAATGAGAATTTATCATTTTTGCTTCAATGCCTCGCTTTTTTAAATAGCGCATAGAATTTAAATCGGAGTGAACGAATTTAAACCTTCTTATATAAGCGAGATATTTATCTAAATCCTCAGATTTATCTATCGTCAAAATATTGAAAGGATAATCGGTGAGTTCACCTAGTTTTAAAGCGTAGTTAGTAATATTAGAAAAACCAATTAACAAAGTGTCTTTAATATCCTGAGTTTGAACGTCTTTTAAAACGTCATAAACGCTGACCTCAATATTAATAACAATCTTATTTAACAAATCTTTTATTTCTAAAAAGTTACCTCCGCGAGCAAGGACTACTTCAGCTTTGCTTTCCAAGACCTTCTTTTTTAGCTTGCTTTTAGAAAACTTATACCCTTGAAGAATCTCTATTTCGTCTTCCACTTCGCTACTTAAGCGATAAATTAGTTCATCCATTCCTTCATATGAGGAAACTATTAAACACTTCATAAAAATATATTACTACCTGTCTCATTTTGATACAAATAACGCACTCTTTAAAATGTTTTCTCAACACTCGTTTTTTTACAATTGATTTGAAAGGAGATTAACAATGTTAAATACAGTCCTAGTAACTCCCACTTCTGCGAGTTTCGAACTTATTAACTCAGATTGCTTTAAAACAGACCCTTACGTAGTTTACCTCAACGGAAAAAAGATTATTGAAAACGATAAGAATGTGTTTTCTATTTATGACCTTACACCAAACACTTCTTATTCTCTTAAGTTAGTTCAAAAAGAAAAGGAAGAAACAATTAGCTTCAGCACCGAAAACAAAGAGAGAGTTGTTTATAAAAACGACAACCTTTCAGCTAACGATGATGCCACAAAGGAAATCCAACTCGCTTTGGATAACTTAAGGGCAAATCAATACTTAGAAATACAAGGAACTTATAAAGTTGTTTCTTTATTCTTAAAGTCTTATATGACCATCTATCTTCCCAAAGGCTCTTCCCTTCTTGGCGAGACAGATCGAAACAAATTTCCTATCTTCCACGCTGACTCTTATTCTTCCGGAATCCCTCTTGGAACTTGGGAAGGAAGAGTCGATGATTGCTACGCGTCAATTATTAATGGAATCGGCGTAAGCCACATAACAATTTACGGACAAGGCGTCATTGACTGCCAGGCTCAAAATTCTGATTTTTGGATCAATCACCGCGTTAAAAGAGGAGCTAGAAGACCAAAAGGCATCTTCTTGCACACTTGTTCTGATGTTGTTTTCCAAGGTATAAGCGTTAAAAACACCCCGTCTTGGAACCAACATCCTTTCTATTCAAAAAACCTTATTTACTGCGATTGTACTTACATTTCTCCGGAAGATTCTCCTAACACTGATGGCATCGATCCAGAATCTTGCGACAACGTCAAAATCTTAGGTTGTTACATATCTGATGGCGATGATTGCATTGCTGTTAAATCGGGAAAATACGAGCTGGCTCAAAAATATAAGACTCCCTGCTCAAACATCATCATTCGCAACTGCTACATGGAAAAAGGGCACGGAGGTGTCACGCTGGGAAGTGAAAACTCCGGTGGCATCAATCACTTGCAAGTTTCTAACTGCATCTTCAGACACACTGATCGCGGACTAAGAATAAAATCTCAAAGAAGCCGCGGAAACTTAGCTATCATTTCGGATATCAGTTTCAATAACATCAAAATGGATGATGTCAAAGCTCCCTTGGTAATTAACGCCTTCTACAAAGCCGGTAACGATGAAATAGATTACAGGTTCGATAGAGACTACCGCGAATTTGATTCTTTAACTCCCGTATTCAAAAACTTCGCTTTCTCTAACATGGAACTTAAAGATGTATCTTACGGAGTCGGTTACTTCTTGGGCTTACCAGAGTCAAAACTAGCGGAAGTAAAAGTAGAAGACATCACTGTTACTTATAAAAAAGACGCGGTAAAAGGCGAGATGGCTATGACAAAAGAGCACGAAGAATTCTTGAAAATCGGCTTCTATGTCAGCAATGTCACTAAGCTCATTATTAAAAACGTTAAATTTTTAGATGAGCCAAGTCAAAAATACATTATCGATAATGTCGATGATATTGTGGAGGAATAAAATGAATATATTAGACACTTTTAAATTTGCATTAGATGCAATTTTACCAATCATTTTACTGATTGTTCTTGGATACATCCTAAAAAGAATCCACTTTTTAAAAGAAGGGTTTTTAAAAGTCGGTAACGCATTTGTATATAAAGTTTGCTTACCGTGCTTGCTGTTTTACAATGTCTACTCAATCGATTCATTTTCTTCCATCGATTGGAGCGTTGTCCTATATTCAGAAATTTTCATCTTGTTAGCGTTTTTAATCGGTGCAATATGCTGCAAACTATTTATGAAAGATCCTAAGCAAAAAGGGGTGGTACTACAGTGTATTTTCCGTTCAAATTACGCTATTATCGGCATCTCACTAGCCCAAGCTTTAGGCGGCAGTTCCGGATTGATGATTGCTTCAGTTCTCTCAGCTTTCTCAATTCCAACTTTCAATATATTAGCCGTTTTAGCCTTGACTATGTATAACACTGGGGAAGAAAAAGAACCATTATCAAAACACATTCTTAAGACACTTAAAGGCGTCGCTACTAACCCGTTAATTATCGGTGTTGTCATAGGCTTAATAGTCGTCGCTATCCGCTACGCTATTCCCGTTAATGCTGACGGCGAAATCGCCTTCTCTTTAGAAAGAGATTGCGTCTTCTTCTTTAAAGCTATCAAAGATTTAGGAACTATCGCCTCTCCTTTAGCCTTAATAGTTTTAGGTGGAACCTTCGACTTCGCGGCGATAAAAGGCATGATAAAACCAATTTTAGGAGGAACTTTACCACGTGTCATCTTTGTCCCTTTAATTGCTATTGGAAGCGCGGTATTGCTCTCTAAATATACATCAATTATCAATTTCGGACCTGAAGTCTATCCAGCCTTAATAGCTCTGTTTGGTTCACCGGTAGCCGTTTCATCTGCCATTATGGCTGAACAGATGGGAAATGACGGAAAGCTCGCTTCTCAGCTAGTTGTATGGACCTCTCTCCTTTCTATCTTTACTATCTTTATAACTGTAGTCTTGCTCCGTTCAATGTCGCTGTTATAGTTGTAAATTGTAAAATTGAAATATTAAAAGCCCTTATCCAAAGACCATAGGATAAGGGTATTTTTCATATCGAAGAGACCTTAGAAACGGAACTTAACTTCTTGTATAATTAGCAGCTTCAACGGTTCCTAAGTGCTGTACATACGCGCTTACAACATCGCGAATATAAGCGAGTTCACCGTTTAAATTCGTGCCGCCATTTTCCGAATAAAGAGGATCGGACTTTCTAGTTATAACAAAATCGATAGTAACAACACGGTAGATATTAGAACTTACAATCTTTTCTCCGTTTAAGTACAAGCTGTTGTATGAAGAAGGGTCTTCTTCAAAGCCCAAGGAATTGTAATGATCTTTATAAGCATCAATTAAGTCGCTTCCTTTAACGTCGACATATTGAACCATGTTATCAAACGGCGACATAGAGTAAAGATCTCCGATAGTTATATTGTACAAACCGTTTTCATCTGGAGTTAAATTCGTATTAACCCAACTCGAACGAACACCGCCAGTGTTGTGGAAAGCGGCAACAACATTGTCAACTGGGTTAAGTTCTGTCGCGTAATACATCATTGCTTCACACAAGAAAGTGCCAGCGTATCCATACAATGAAGATGTCGCATCGGAATTATAGCGAACTAACTCTCCTCTTCTTTTACCGATGACAGTCTCTGAAATTACGGAGATAACTTCATTGTATTTGTTTGCAACGAGCATTACGTTTTCATCGTATTTTGTCGGATCGTAATACACTTCTTGATACCTTGTTGATTCTAAAGAGGTATCGCAGATGTATTTGCCATCTTCTTTTGAATAAACAAACTTAATTTGCCCGTAATAAGAAGAATTGCAACCAGCGGAAATAAACTTCTTCCCGCTTGCAGTTTCGTTGTGAGTCTGGTGGTCATGTCCACCAAAAATACCGTCGATTTCCGGTATATTTAATAGGCTTAGTCCAGTGTCAGGAGACTGGTGAGTAAGCAAGATAACAATGTCGCAATTTTCTTCAGACTTAAGGGATTTCGCAATTTGGCTAACCATATCGTATTCGTTAACAAATTCATACCCTTTTAAAACTGAAGCGGAAATATCGCTTTCTAAATCCGAACCGATAGAACCTATAATGCCAATCTTCGCTTTCCCACGATTAATTATGCAATAATCCCCGGCAAAATCAGCACGCTGTGAAGTTTCCTGATTGAGAATATTAACTCCTAAAAAAGGAAAGTTAGCTCTTTCAGCGAGTTTCTCTAAAGCGTCAATTCCCCAATCAAATTCGTGGTTTCCAATTGCCATGCCAGTGAACCCAGCCATATTCATGGCGTCGACCATCGCATATCCTTCAGAAATATTAGATAAGGCTGTTCCTTGGAACATATCACCAGATGAAACTAAAACTGAAGAAGCGAAAAAATCTGCCTGGTGCTTTATCTCATAAACAGTTTGGACAAACCCGGGATATTCATTAGCTTCATCAGGTAACAAGTTGCCGTGAGTATCGTTCATTGAATAAAAGGTAATCTCTTGAGGATAAACGTCTTTATCTAGTTCTGGCCAGGCAGGAAAATCGAACTCAAAGTCATCGAAATTAACCGAAGATGAGCTCGTCTGACTCGATTCAGTCGAACTCGAAGTTAAACTTGAAGATGAACTAGAAGAAGATGTGCTAGAAGTCGATTCAAGTGAAGTATCAGTCTCGCAGCTTGCGAACAAGAGAGTAGATAGCAAGGCTAAAGAAACAATTTTAATTCTATTTTTCATTTTTAATATTCTCCAATTCTTCGATGCTTATTAAAGCTGATTCCTTTCTGTTTAAAATAGTAAAGCCATCGTTGTTATAAACGTCTTCTCTGTTGTAAGAAACAGGATTTAAATGGTTGTCTAAGAACAATCCTCCAGCCTCTTCAACAACGAGCTGAGGTGCGCAAGTATCCCACTCTTTTGTTCCTCGACCAATTGAGTAACACACTTCAGCCAATCCTTCAGCAATCTGACATGCTTTTAAGGACGATCCTACGTATTCAATAGAAGCCAATTTTGGCTTGGTTTGAACGAGTTCTAAAAACTTCTTGTTCTGGTGATTTGCCGAATAATACATCTTCACTTTATCGCACTTAAAAGACACGTGAAGTCTTTTAATCATATCTTTAGAAGAAAAGACGTAAGCTCCGCGATTAACGTGAGCAAAATAAATCTTTCCTGTCGATGGTATAGCCACTACTGAGACGATTGGATGATGAGATTTAACTAAAGCGATATTGATAGCAAACTGATTAGTATGCTGAATAAAATCCATAGTCCCATCTAAAGGATCAACGATAAAAACCATATCGGAATTTAAACGCGAAGAAGAATCTTTTTCTTCTTCCGATAAGATAGGAATATCCTTATACGCTTGTCTCAACCCGTTTATAATAATTTTATTTGATGCTAGATCGGCGCTTGTAACAGGTGAATTATCAGACTTAATTTCAATTTTGACACCTTGGTTATAATAAGCCAGCACTTCTTTTGAGGCCTTCTTAGCAAGTTCAATCATCGTCTGAAGATATTCCCCGTATTCAAAAGAAGCATAAAGAGTCTTTTCGCATTCCTTAACAACGTCTTTAGCCATAGAGAAAGAATCTAAGGTGCAACCAGAAGCGTTAAGATGTCCTCCACCAGTAAACTTCTTTGCGATAGATTGCACATCGATATTTCCCAAAGAACGCAATTCACAAAAAGCTTGACCGTTCTCTTTTTCGGCAACAATCAGCCAAATGCGAGAAGATTGAACTCTTTCTAACGTGTTAACAAACAAAGCGACAGAATGAGGATCATAACCGAATTTCTTACACGTTTTATTATCGACAAAAATATAGGCTACACCCATATCGGTCTTCTTGTAAGAAGACAAGATATATCCAGATAAACGGAGGCTTTTTTCCGATTTCGTATAAATTGAAGAATATATTTTATCGCTCATTGCCCCATCTTTTAACAAGCGCGAACCAATTTGAGAAGAAGACGGAGAAGCGTATAAAAACCTGTTGGTATCCGTGGTAAAACCTAAATACAACAAGGATGCGGCAAGAACAGGAAGCTTTTCTAACTTCGTATAAAATATTTTCGCGATAATCTCCGCGCAAGATGACACATCTTCTTCCACGATCTCCAAACCGTGGAAATCTTCTTTAAAAACGTGATGGTCAATTTTAATTATTCCTAAAGGCTTAAGCGTATAAAGCCTAGGATCTGAAGCTCTTTTTAAATCAGGAAGATCAACAGCGATATACAAAGAGGACTTTAAAACATCATCATCAACTGTATCAGCCCGAGGAAAATCTACCGGAGCCTTGTTGAAATCAGTCCCGATTACATAGACTTTTTTCTGAGGGTAGACATAGTTCAAAAGGGCTTTTAGGCCTTGAGAAGAACCGTAACAATCCCCGTCAGGATAGACGTGACCGAAGATACAAATAGAATCGTATCTTTCAACTAGTTTGAAAAATTCTGCATATTTATCCATAAGAACATAAATCTCCTCGTAGAGATTTTACTATACCGCAACAAAATAAAAAACCATTGCAAATTCAAAAAGGAGGTGAACAAATCACCTCCATTTGAAATTAATTTGAAGCTCTATTAATAAGTGGCCTTACCGAGAGAACCAAAGGTCGTAGCTTTTTCAACGACAACTTTCTTGATTCCTTTTTCAGCACCAGGACCAATGATCTTTCTAGGATCATACACTTTATCGTTAGTAGAAAGAATTTCTCTAACAACGCCAGTCCAAGCCTGCTGACATTCGGTATTGATGTTGATTTTAGCAGTCCCGCGTTCTATAGCCATGTGGAGTTGTTCATCAGGTATACCGCTACCACCGTGCAAGACCAAAGGAATCTTAACTAAATCAGCGATCTCTTTCATCTCTTTGAAACCAAGTTTAGGTTTTCCGTGGTAAGGACCGTGGACGCTGCCTAAAGCCGGAGCTAAAAAATCAACGTGAGTGTCATTGACTAGTCTGACGCATTCTTCAGGAATAGCGTACATGTTTTCCGCAACCATTGCACCGTCTTCTTGACCGCCAACTCTACCGAGCTCAGCTTCAACTGAGACTCCGCGCGGATGAGCGTAATCAACAACCTTTTTAACAACAGCGATATTTTCATCTAAGGGTAAATGAGAACCATCAATCATTACCGAAGTAAATCCGGCATCAATTGCGGCTTTGCAGATTTCATAACTCCCGCCGTGGTCGACGTGCAAAGCGACAGGAACAGTGATATCCAAGTCTTCCATAAGTCCGTTAACTAAGCCAACGACAGTATTCCAACCACCCATGTAAGTGGCTGCAGAAGAAGTGACACCTAAAATGACCGGCGTTTTAGTTTCTTGGGCAACCTGCAAAACGGCTTTTGTCCATTCGACGTTGTTGATATTGAATTGTCCGACGGCATAGTGCTCTTCAAAAGCCTTTTGAAGCATCTGTGTCATGTTCACGCATCTAGTTCTCGACATATTACCTCCTTGCAAAAATTAATGCGATTTATAAAAAAAGAGCTGGTTTAAACACCGAGCTCCTTTTTAACCTCATCTGCCGAAGCGTCATTAACTTCATCCGCAGCATCAAAATCTCCGAGAGATTCTTCGCTGTCTTCTCCGAGTTCTTTCTCTTTATCGTCTTCATCTTCCTCGGCTTCTTCAGCATCGTTATAAGCATCGTTCATATCGATGTGAACCTTTTCAAAAGGAACTCTTTCGCGAAGTTCCCAATAGTTGTCTTGCAAGACGACAAATCTCCCATCTAAAGACAAGTTCGTATAGAACTGAGAAATGCGAGCGTCAACTTCCTCTTTGCTCATTTCCAATTCCTTAGAAACAAGCTCGACCAACTCTTTAAAAGAGATTGGTTTATCGGAATTCTTTAAAATTTCATACGCGCAATCAAGCATCGATTTTCTAACCATAAATTCATCCTTTCTTCACATGTGATCAGGAGCGCTTACACCGATGAGATTCAGCGCTTTTTGCAAAGTGATTTTAGCAGCTTTAACAAGAGCTAAGCGCTGGCATGTCAATTCGTGATTACTAGCATCAAGAATGTGGCAAGCGGTGTAAAACTCATTGATTTGAGCGGCTAATTCTCTCACATAAATTGTAATTTTACAAGGGTTTAAAGTCAACGCTGACTCTCTAATTGCACCCTTGATTTCAGCAATCTTTTTCGCCAGTTCAACTTCCGCTTTCTCTTTTAAAAGCGCAGTGGAAGTTGAGACTTCATATCTTCCTTCCGCCATTTTCAACACAGTCGATAATCTCGCGTGAGCGTATTGGGCGTAGTAGACCGGATTAGAATTAGACATTTCTTTAGCTAAATCTAAATTGAAATCAAGGTGTTGAGAATTAGCGCGGGAAACGAAGAAGAAACGCACGGCATCGACGCCAACTTCTTCGCACAGTTCTTTTAAGGACACAGCGTTACCGGTTCTTTTAGACATTTTGAACTCCTGGCCGTCTTTAAACAAGCGCACCATTTGAACCAAATCTACTTTCAAATTGTCCGGATTGTAACCTAGAGACTTCATTGATGATTTTAAACGTGTGATATACCCGTGATGGTCAGCTCCGAAAAAGTCGATCAATAGCTCATATCCGCGATCAAATTTATCTTTGTGATAAGCGATATCAGGGAGCAAGTAAGTATAAGAACCATCGGATTTAACGATGACGCGGTCTTTGTCATCTCCATCTTTAGTGGTATTTAAGTAAACAGCACCATCTTTTTCGTAGCAGTAAGGTTTTAACTCTTTGACAACCTCCTCTACTTTACCTTGGTCTCGAATGGATTTTTCAGAAGAGAAAACATCAAACTCAACGCGAAATTCACGAAGGTCTCTTTTGATTCCTTCCAATGCCATTTCAATCCCCTTGAGGCGGAAAAACTCATCGTCTTCATCCTCTAAATGAGAAGAACCAACTTCTTTAACAAGCTCGTTAGCGAAAGCGATAATGTCTTTCCCATAATAGCCGTTCTCTGGCATTTCCATATCCTTACCAAGAGCTTGGTAATACCTAGCCTTTAAAGATTTAGCCAAGTTGTTAACCTGATTGCCAGCATCGTTAACGTAGTATTCCCTAGTTACATCGTATCCAGCCTGTTTCATAATGCGGGACAAAGAATCACCGACCGCAGCTCCTCTAGCGTGACCGAGGTGCAAAGCCCCTGTCGGGTTTGCGGAAACGTATTCGAGCAAAGTCTTAACCTTTTTACCAACATTCAATTCAGGGAAAGTTTCTTCGTGAGTCAAAACCTCATTGACGATTGCAAAGATATTGTCTTTCTTTAAGAAAATATTGATAAATCCCGGCCCAGCAATTTCGAATCTCTCTATTTCATCCAAAGAGACATTCGCGATGATTTCAGCAGCCAATTCGCGAGGAACTTTGGCATATCTCTTCGCTATCTTCATAGCAATATTGCTTGCTAAATCACCGTAACTTGCGTGTTTAGTAGGGGTGAGTTCAATCTCATCGAGTTCAATTTCAATGCCGATGTGCGACAGCGAATCTTTGATGGACTGTTTAATTTTTTCTTGTATTTCCATATCAATTTCCTTTCTTTTTTAAGAGGAAGGAGAACTTCTCTTCATCGTTAGCTAAAAGCGTGTACGAGAAACTCAAATTACCTTCTTGCTTTAAGTAAGACGCCGATTTTAATTCCAATTCAATTTGACCTTCAGGAGCGACAATCAGCATCTTGCCTCTCCCCGTATCTTCTAAGTGGAATTCGTTTTTATGGGACTTATCGAAGTAAGTTACAGATAAGCTGTTTTTTAAAAACTCCACTTTTAATCCAATGCCCTTAGAAGAAAACTCCCAGAGGTTTTCACTTTGGGATTTCATTTCGTATTCGCTTGATTCTTTTGAAATTAAATCGATTAATTCATAGTTCATACGGCTTATTTTACCCGATTGTATCTTTATTAAAAAGAGTAACGACAGCAGAAGCAGCTCCAGCTAGAGAAGAACCTATTTCCCCGAGCTTTTCATTAGTGCAAGCCTTGATGTTTACTTGGCTTGGAGAGATCTTTGCTATATTGGCGAGATTGTTCTTTATATGCTGAATGTACCTAGCGATTTTCGGTTTTTCTAAATATATTGAGCAATCTATATTTCCGATAACGTAACCTGCTTTTTCAACTAAATCTAAGCAGTAGAGAAAAATATTGCTAGAAGGATAATTTAAATACCTGTCATCGTTATCGGGAAAATGAGTTCCTAAATCCCCTTCTCCTAAAGCTCCTAACAGAGCCTCGGATACTGCGTGGAAAACCACATCACCGTCAGAATGAGCTTCAAAGGAAAATTCACAAGGAACTTTAATTCCACCGAGAATCAGATATTCGCCACTAACAAGGCGATGAACATCGTAGGCGTGACCTACTTTAATAGGAAGCATCATTTCGTAACGTTAAATTTAATAAACATGATATCACCATCTTTAACGAGGTAATCTTTGCCGACAGTTTGAATCTTACCAGCCTCTTTTAAAGCCTGTTCAGTATGGTACTCATCGATATCTTCAAACGAATAAACTTCAGCTTTAATAAAACCTCTTTCAAAGTCGGTATGAATAATCCCTGCGCACTGCGGAGCTTTATATCCCGCTTTAAAAGTCCAAGCGCGAACTTCGTCTTCTCCACAAGTGAAAAATGTTTTTAAACCGAGCAAATCGTAAGTGGCTTTAGCTAGCTTATCTAACCCAGACAGAGAGGCTCCAAGCATTGAAAGATATTCGTTTCTTTCCTTTTCAGAAAGAGGGGCTAAATCTTCTTCTATCTTCGCAGAGATAGGAATAGCGATAGCATTGTGAGACAAGGCAAATTCATTGACCTTCTTAAAATTAGAATCGCCAAGTGGATCAGAGTAAGAATCCTCAGAAACATTACCGACATAAATTACCGGTTTAATTGAAAGCAAGTTAAGAGGCTTTAAAACATCTTTCTCTTCTTGAGTCAGCTCAATATCGCGAACACAAGAGCCCTTTTCAAGTTCAGGAATAATTTTTTCAATAGTTTGAAGTTCGAAGATTGCATCTTTGTTCTTTTGTAAGATGGCTTTCTTCTTTGTCTTTTCCATATGCGAATTTAAAGTTTCTAAATCCGCCATAACAAGCTCGAAATCTATCGTTTCAATGTCTCTTAGAGGATCAACAGAGCCTTCAACATGAATAACATCGGGATTTTCAAAACAGCGGACAACATGGACAATGGCATCAACATTGCGAATATTACCTAAAAACTTGTTACCGAGACCTTCCCCTTTTGATGCGCCTTTAACAAGACCAGCAATATCGATAAATTCAAAAGTTGCGCGAACTTCAGAACGCGGATGAAACAGTTCTACTAAACGATCGAAGCGCGGATCGCGCACAGGAACGATACCCGAATTGGGATTAATAGTAGCGAACGGGTAGTTTTCCGCTACAACATGCGAGTTAGTAATCGCATTAAACAGTGTTGACTTACCGACATTAGGCAGTCCGACAATACCAGCTTTTAAAGACATTATTGGCCCCTTTCAAAAAGAAATATTACCACAATATTTATTTTAAATGAAAAAAGCTTGAACCCTTTCGAGCATCAAGCGTTTTGTTCAATTGAAACGAATCGAATTAAGCGTTTTTAACTTCAACCGGTTCGACAACTTTGACAGAAGAAGCGCGTAAGCCGCGTTCAGAGTTAGTGACTTCGTATTCGACCTTGTCACCAGCATTAGCGGTCTTGTAGCCATCCATAACCAAAGCGGAATAGTGGAAGAAGTAGTCTTTACCATCTTCGCCAGTGATAAAGCCCCATCCCTTTTCCTTGTTGAACATTTTCACTTTGCCAGTCATAAATAACCCTTTCGACATGTGGAGTAAAACCACGTTGATTATAATAACACGAAAAAAAGCCTTGTAAAGCCGCATAAATACATAAAATTCCACTTTTATTGCAATAAAAATAAGGTTTTTAACTAAAAAACGCTTATTAATAAATATTAAAATTTATTTTAATTCCGTTTTATTCCTAGTAAATTCAATAACAAAAAGAAAGATATTTTGAAAGAAAGTTCCACAGAAACAAGCAGCGGTAAACCGCTTGCAAAGAAAAGTTACATTTTTTTCACATTTTTATAAAGGGGAAATAATTCCAAGTCAAAGAAAAATGTATACGCTTTCTTGATCAAATGTTAAGTTAACTCACTAAATAACTGCAATTTAGAAAGCAGATACCAAAACATCGCATTCATTTAAAGCAAGCATTCACATTTGAAACATGTGAGTTATCAAACTATACTTACTCTTGTGAGGAGGTAACATATGTCTACATTAGATATCATCGCCTTAGTAGTCTTAATTCTATTTACAATAACTGGCTTTATCGTTGGATTTATCAAGAAGTTTTCAAAACTCGTCAGCGTTGTGTTAGCGCTGGTGACTTCTTTCTTCATCGCTTCACCTATCAATGGTGCACTTGCTGAAAACGGCGTTTACAATAGCATTTACGATAGTTTAGGAAGCTCTTTAGGCGGAGTATTAATGCTCGTAATTTGCTACCTTGTCGTTTTCTTAATCGTAATGATATTGGTGAGAGTTTTATTTAAAGCTTTAAAATCCATCATCGAAAAATTCAAGTTTATGAACATTATCGACAAGATATTAGGACTTGCCTTGGGTGCTGTAAACGGCCTGTTTATTATTTGTGTCGTCTTTATAATCATCTCTTTGCTCGCTGATAACAACGCTTCAATTATGAGTTGGTTAGCTAACGATATGAACAATTCTTGCGGTATTGCAACTAATTTCATGGAATTTGCTAGATGGGCATACGGATCCATTATCTAACTACTTTTAATTATCAATTCGTTTATTACCATTAAAACTAACTCAATCTAATTCTAGGGTGCTAATTCCTACTAGCTGCAGGTTTACACCCTTTTTAAATTCATCATTTAATAAGCTAATTATTAAATAAAAGACATATCCATCTTAAATAGTCTATAATTTAAGCGTATGGAAAAACCTCTTGTCAGCGTAATAGTCGCCATTTACAACATTGAAGATTATTTAGAAAAATGTTTGATTTCCTTAGCTAATCAAGACATTAAAGAAAAATACGAAGTTTTTTTAGTTAACGATTCATCTTCTGATTCTTCTCCGCAGATTATTGATAAATTTGTTGATAAATACCCGAATATATTTAAAAGGTTAGACACTCTACAAAGAGATTGTGGAATGGTTAGAAACTTCGCCTTGGATTACGCTAAAGGAAAATACATCTGCTTTATCGATGGAGATGATTATTTGTCCAAAGACTATTTATCAACTTTTGTTAACGAAATGAAAAGAAGCGGTGCACAACTGGTTGTCGCAAACTACTTCACTGATAAGGACGGACACATAAAGAAAACTTTCAATTCAAACTTCATTAGAAATCAAGTAATCACTTCAACTAAAGCCATTAACCGCCTAAAAAGGGACATAACTCTTCACGGTTATGTTTGGACAAAAATCTACTTGAAAGAAATCATTGACAAATACCACCTTCGTTTCCCTATTCGACGCACTTTTATAATGGAAGATTGGGTGTTTACATACTCTTATCTCTGCTGCTGTTCAAAAGTTTCAATTCTATCTAAGCGAATTTATTATTACGTTCAAAGAGCATCCTCTATCGTCAACTCGGTTAAAGGGACCACAAACTCCCAAAAAACCTTAAATTCCTTGGCTGTATGCAAATACATCTCAATGAAAAACAACCGGAAATTCTCGCCTTCTATCATCCAAAGCTTATTTATATACTGTTTCCAATTCCAAAAGACTCATCCTACCATACGCAGCTTCAAATCCACTCACACTCAACTTAAAAATATCAAAAAAGGCATTTTCTCCTCCCCAAACTACGACTCTTTAAGTATTTATGGGTTTGAAAAAAAAGCAGAAGAACTTCCTCAAGTTTTAGATTTAAAAGACTTGTAAAACTGTTCTTTTTATAAGTAGAGCTAACTTAAATTTCATTTAACAAATAAACTACAGCAGCCATTAATTAACTTTTTTCTAATCTAGCTTTTATCTATTGCTTATTTTTAAAACCGGCAATTTTATTTAGTTTTCTATTTGCTAATCCGATTGACAAGAAAGTAAAAAGAAGCGCAAACAAAACAACACTTACATACATAAGTGGAGCAAAAACCGCAACTTCTTGACCTAATATATTAGTCAATTGAAAAGAAAACATCTTCCAAACTATAACAAGGCTTATCAAAGCGGCAAAGCTACCTGAAGATGAAAGCAAACTAATCAAGACCGCGTAATACTTTTTTAAATCTTTTATTCTGTATCCCAAACTAGTCCAAACAGCTATTTTAGACTCATCTTCATCAATGAACATAATCCCAGTTACTGAAAGTAAACTCATGGCAATTAAAGATGTGAAAAAGGCGAAAAAATACAAGAATGTAGCAATGTATGAAACCATTTCATTCAAGTCCGCTTCAACTTCTTGCAAAGGCAAAGTGAAAGAATAATCAAAATACTCCGAATTAAAGTTGTTAACGATATTTTGGATTTCATATCCAGACTTAAAGTTTACGATGCACTTATCAACCGCCTTATCCTCACTCCCAAAGTCAAACATCTCCTCTCCTATCGATGAAAGAAACAGTGAATCGTGGACCAAAGCGTTGTCCTTACTTTCAACAACACCTGCGATTTTAAATTCTCCGTCTTTAAATACGTTTTTGTATCCATCTTGCTTATATTCAATTTCACTTAGACAAGTTATATATAAAGTTTTATTTACCGCTTGGCTAAAAGAGGTAAACAATTCGTTAGCCAAAGAACTAGTTATACACACTTCCGAATAGTTCTGAGCTTTTCCTCCTGCCAAATATATATCATCAGCTTTATTCACCTGAAAAATTAATGAATTTTCTTCCAAAGAAGAGATATCCCCAGCAATTACACCATCAGGAGGAATTATGCTGCTCCCTTGGAATCCTTGTAAGTCAAAGCTAGCTTCATAATTGTAATCGGCAATTTCATTGAGCTTTTCTTTTTTGTTTGATACGTAAACCGGATGAAGAAATCCGCTAGTTAATCCATCTTCAGAAAAATAGTAAAACCCATCTGAATACACGAGGTTTTCAACATACGTTTCATAAGGGCTTAACAAGTGCGAAACATCGGCTTTTTTCACTCCGCCAATTTGATCTTTCAATATCTTTAATCTCGCGCAGTTTACATCGTCTTTAAAATAAGAAGGACTTTCTTCTTCCTTAATTAATTCCAACGATAGATTTTTATATTTCAAAGAAAATGATATATCACTTAAAAAGCGCTGTTTATCAGAATAACTAACTAAAACCGTATAAGCCTTAAAAACGTTCCAAGGATCTAAACTCGTTTGGCCTTGATTAGCATGCGATATAAAAGTCATATTCGTTTCAACAAAATACTCGTTAAACATCGGATCGGTGTGAATGATTCTGCTCGTATCTAAAATCTCAACAGCCTTAACTAAAAACAAATTCTCCAAAGTGTAAGCAAAAGAACGAGCCGATAAATCCAAATGAAGCATAACTGAATTAGATATGAAAAAACGCGTCAAAGTGTAAGAAGGATTATCACCGAGTTCTACGCCAAAAAAAGAACCTATCCTGCTAGCTTCTTGAGATGACAAGCCTAAATAGATTTCATCGTTGTTCAATTTTGTGTTTTTTAAACTCGTATCATTTGCTAATTCTCCATAATAAGTGAACTCATTAAAAG
>JADING010000106.1 GCA_017694135.1 Candidatus Scatoplasma merdavium | reverse complement strand
CCAATAAAGTCATCTTTTTGAACACCAATCAAAGTGGTTTTTCTCAATCTCTCTTCCGATTTAATTCTGTTAAATGCATTTTTGTAGCTGGAGACAAATTCACTTTGAGATAGAAACTTCGGAACGTTAGTTTTATAAACGACTTCCATCTTCTTATCTCTTTCAAACCAATTTGAATAAATTTGATTGACCTGTGAATTTAAATCTTTAACAAACTTATCTCGGCTTACATAAATTCTGTAACTCACGTTGATAAGCTCGTTAGTTAATACTTCAATCAGTTCTTCATCGTATCCTTGCGCTAAAGCGTTGTTTCTCTCCTTTAGGACTTTTTTAAATCTCGATAGAGCGTAGATGTAATTAGATGAAATAAACGAGATTGAAGAATCGAGAAAATTTCTCCTTTCTTGCGGTTCATTTTTAAACATATTCACGCTGGTTGGTGAATAACACACACAAGGTAACTTACCTATTATTCCCGCTGCGCTTTTTTGCTTTTCTGAATCTAAGCATATAAGCTTTCCTCTTTTAGTAATAAAGGCGCTAATTTCATGTTTTTTAGATTTATCATTAAAGTAATCAATTGAAACAGAAGCGCTGTCGGAATTAAATCTAATCAACGCATCGTCATTGGCCTTTCTAAACGATCTAGTAAGAGCTAAGTAATATATAGCTTCAATCAGATTCGTCTTACCGCAAGCGTTAGGGCCTACGAAGCAATTGATTCTATTTTCTAATTCCAGGTGTAATTCCTCATAAGAGCGGAAATTCAATAAATCTATATGGTTGATGAACATATCCTGTAAGTTGCACCACCAGTCTCAACCTCATCACCAGGATAAAGTTTTCTTCCACGGCGGTTATCGCTAACCCCGTTCACTAAAACTTCACTCTCTTGAAGATACATCTTCGCTTCGACTCCACTAGAAACGACATCAGCCAACTTTAGCATCTGTCCAAGCGTGATATAAGGTGTATGAATAGGAACTTCTTTAACCATATAAAATCCCCTTTGTGCAAGTAAAATTATAACATATTTAAATAATTCTATCTATATATCTATATTCGCGCGCACGCGTGAAAACTAAAAATCGTAATTGGTTTTATTCAATTTCTTTTTTGAATAATTCTTAACTAAAAACGGAATAATTCCATAAGTGTTTTTATCACCTAATTTAGAAGCATCTTTAATATTAGTAACGTATTTACGGTGGTTAATGTAATAAAAAACAAAAATCAGAGAAGTGAAAACAATAACGATAAGTATAAGAATCAATGTCCTTAAAAAAGGAGTGATAGCAGAAGGATCCATAACGTAAGCAAGAATATCGCCAGTAATTATTTTATCGATAATAATAGATTTCAAATTTGCTTTGGGGAAAATGTATTTATAGTGGACTAACAAGACGTAGCAAACTAATAAAACTAAACCAAGCAGAGTCGCCCACCAATCTTTTATCTTCAACTCTCCACTTTCAAAAAGAATTAAAAAACCTAAAACAAACAAAATAAAATGAGTAGCAACTCCTTGCCACATCTCGTAAGTGTTCAAAGTCTCGGTGATAATATAAGGCTGAACAACAGCACCTATTGTATACCCTATACCGGATATTAAAGATAAAAAACCTGCAAAAAACAGAGGTTTTTTGAAGCCAAACGCTCCAACAGTACCAACCACAAAATACGATATATGTGAAATTTCAACAGGATAAACCGGTTTGTGAATTATCAGTCCTTTATAACAGTATTCTGCAATTTTATATATAAGTAAAACTAGCGATATTACAAATATCGCTTTTTTCGCTACTCTTTGATTTTTTCCTAGAAGGTGAGATATTAAACCTCCAATAACAACTAGGATCGGAAAAATAATTCTTAAAAACATCCTTCGAGTATATATTAGCCCTTTTAGTAGACTAACTCAAAGTTAAAAAAACAAATAGTCTTTTAATTAAAAACAAACCGATAAATTAGCTGTTTAACGTGCGGATAGGAGTGACAATCTGAATGTCAGAAGGATCGTCAGAAGAAATTTGGAAAGCTTTGACATCAGAAGCGAAAGATAATGTGACAGTTTGACAATCTAAACCGCTAACTGCGTCTTTAACAAAGTTTGCGTTAAAGATGACTGAGAAAGTCTCTAAGTTATCATCAACTTCAACATCTTCGCTTAAATACAAGTCTTTAAATTCGATATCGTGAAGTTCTTCTTTCGAATTACCAACATTAGTATTGCGCGAAGAAATTTCGACACTATTGCTGTGGCAAATCATTTGAACATTATCATTACCGACTGCAGTGATTCTTTCTAAAGCCGAGAGAAAGTTCTGCGAATTAGCCACTAACTTGTAATGAATCTTATCTGGAATGATTCTTCTAACATCCGGGAATTCTCCGCCGTAAATAGTAGAAGCGACAACAAAATGTCCAAGTTGGAAAATAATCTTTGAATTTTCGATGTTGAAAGTAATGGTATCAGCCTCAATTTTTCCTAAAGTAGCTAAGCTTTTAACTGGAACGGTAACTGATTTAGAAACATCGATAAATTCCTCACCTGAAAGAGGAATCGATTTCATAGCTAAGCGGAATGCATCTGTAGCGATAAAGTAAAGCTTTGAGTTCTCAATTTTAATATTGATACCAGTAAACAAATCTCTTCCTCTACCTTTAATAGCGCAAGCGTAATTAGTGTGCTTATAAAGAGTTAAGAAATCTTGATAAGGAATAGTAAAGCTTGTAGCGTTAGAAGGAACTAAATCTATATTTGGATATTCTCTAGCATCGACCACGCGAAGGTTATAACGAGTAAATTCATCAGAAACGTAGAGAACAGAATTATCTACTAACATCAAAGTAATGAGTTCAGATTGAAAGTTTTTAATAATATCAGAAAAAGTCTTCGCCGGGATTTGAATTGAACCTGGTTCAGCAGAAACAATATCGGAATTTTCTTCATTAATAAGAAGTTCACCTTCAATAGAAATATTTCCATCAGAGGCTAATAATTTAATTTTAGATTCATCGACTGTTAATAAGAAGTTTCTCAAGCAGTTATCAGCTGTTGAAGTGGGAATACAATCTAAACAAATGGAGATTAATTTTTCTAAGCCCTGGCGTTTGATTGTTAATTTCATATATTATTATTTTCCTTTCTTTAAATAATATTAATAATGGTGTGGATTTAAGTGGATATGTGGATAAGTCAGCTTTTCACTTAAACTCTTATAT
>JADING010000105.1 GCA_017694135.1 Candidatus Scatoplasma merdavium | reverse complement strand
TTCTTCTAAAAACTGACGGAAATAAGTCTTGTATTCTTCCGCAGAAATCTGTGAAGTCTTAGTTCTTTCTCCATTAGCCATCCTCTGATAAAACTCATCAAAAGGAATAGTTTGCCCTAAATCATCCAAGTAGGTTTTATCACCCAAAGAATAGTGAAAGCAGATGTAGTGCAAATCTCTGGCCTTTAAATGCTCGTAAGATAAATCAACTGTTGAGCAGCAAGATAATATGTATGACATAGGTTAAAATCCTTTCTTTTTCAGAGTTAATTTTAGCACTTTCATTAAATCTAATTAGCATATAATAACCAAAATAGAGTTTCAGAGATAAAAATCGAGAAAATAGAATAAAAAATCAGACCAAATTTATTATAAAAATCTTCAAAACACTGCTTATTTCCTAAATTGTTTAACCAAATAAAATACGTGTTTTAAATATGTTTTAAATAAATGTATTAAATCAATAAAGCTTTCATTCCAATCCAGACAAATATTACAAAGCAACTCTTTTTAATGTTTTTTCTTTCTTATCGTTAAAAAAACCTGAAACCTATAAAGGCATCAGGTATAAAAGCGATAATATGAAGCTGAGGGGAATTGAACCCCTATGGTTTCCCACAAGATTCTGAATCTTGCGCGTCTACCAGTTCCGCCACAGCTTCAAGCCTTGTTATTTTACCAGTAGAGAGCAATATATTCAATTGTGATGGTTGAAACAAAGGGGCTTAAAATGGTATAAATAATTAGCTAGGAGGAATAATTTTATGGCCAAGAAATTATCTGTTGATCACGAAACTTGTATCGGTTGTGGTCTCTGCGCTGGCATCTGCCCTGAACTCTTCGCTTTAGATGATGAAGGTAAGTCTGTCCCGACTGAAACTGAAGTCGATGAAAGCTTAGAAGCTCAAGCTGAAGACGCCGCCGCTCAATGCCCGGTTCAAGCCATTAAAGTTGAATAGTAAAAAAGGGGGATTTCCCCCCCTTTTTATTTATCTTCTTGTTCCTTAATTTCCTTGTTGGAATCTTTGCGGAAGAACTTTTGAACCTTCGGGTTCTTTTTTAATACTTGGAAAATAAGAGTATTAAACAAGATTTCATAAACTCCGCAGACCAAAGCGGCCTTAAGGAAATTAAATGGAAGGTAAATAACTACGATGCAGATAAAATAATTGAAGTGAAAGCCTAATGAATCTAAAGCCGTGACAACCTTTTCAACTGAATTTGGGTTAAAGCAAGTGGTGTAAGTGCCATTCCCCGCTAAGAATGTCGGTGTAATAAATAACAAGTTAGCGATAGTCATTACTGCAGCGACGAAAAAGGCCACGAAAACATACCCTACTAATCTAAACTTCAATCCCTTGTTAAAAAGGCGAAGCAAGTGAGAGGAGATAACTAGCGCGAATAAATAAGCCATAGAAGCGATGAAAGCGGCTAGATCACCAATAAAAGGCGCGCCAGTTGATTGCGGCATAATTAACATGTGAACTAGCGTCTTAATAACTGCAACGGCAATTCCTCCAGGCCAACCTGCCACAACATAACCTACTAAGATCGTAGTGTCAGAAAACTCTATCTCGTTCCAAGAAGCGAACGGATAAGGAAGTTTGCAATAAAGCATTAAGACTACCCCTAACGCTGAAAGCATGGCTATAATAGCCATTTTGTAGATGAGTTCAGAAGAATTTCTACGCATATAACAAAAAAGCCCTTTCTGAACTCAGGGCGCAAAAACAACTTAACAGTTTGTTTTCTCTTCTATCCAGCCTTTACTGTCGCCTGTGGAATTTCACCACATCGTGGAATAACTTCCTCGCGGGGTATACCGCCGAGATAGGAATTTCACCTAACCCTGAGAACGAACTTATTGTATATGTAATTCGTTATATTTTCAATCAGTGGGCTTAAAATATTTGATTTCTCTTCCCTTGAAACACTGAATCTTTATTTCTTCAATAACTTTTTTATCAATCGGCTTAAAATGTCCCAGCTCTAAATCACCGAGTTCAATAATAGAAATAGATATTCTCTTCAGTGCTTTTACCGGATGATTCAAGCTTTCAAACATCCTTCTGATTTGGCGCTTTTTCCCTTCGTGGATGCTTATTTCAAGTATTGTCTCATCCTGCGACACCTTTAGAAGTTTCACTTTTGAAGGAGAGGTTATTCCGTCTTCTAACTTGATGCCATTTTCTAATTTAGATACATCATCAGAAGTTATGTTACCTTGAACAATCGCTCTGTAAGTCTTATTGAGGTTAGAAGAAGGATGAGTGACTAAATTAGCAAACTCTCCATCGTCAGTAAGTAAAATTAGGCCGCTGGTATTTATATCTAAACGCCCTACAGGAAACAATCTTCCATAAGTTTTAGGGATTAAATCTAAAACGGTCTTACGGTTCCTATCATCGTGAGCAGTCGAAACGTAACCAAGGGGCTTGTTTAACATTAAATAAGTGTAATTTGTCTTAATAATAGGTGCTAATTTAGTTCCGTTAACTAGTATTACTACGGTGTCTTCATCGTATTTTCCACCTAGCGCTGTCACTTTAATGCCATTGACAAAAACCTTACCTTCAAGAATGTATTCTTCAGCTTTTCTCCTAGAGCAATAGCCTCTATCAGCGATTATTTTCTGCAACCGTACTAAGTTCATTTTTCTAGCTCTTTCAAAAAGTTTTCAATAGAAGTTAAAAGAGAATCATCCGAGCATCTAACAACAATTTGATCACCCTCTCTTTTGTAAGTAAAATACTCTTCTTCCGGGACTAAATAGTCACCTAAGCGTATCTTTCTCACGAGATTTTCGCATTCTCTGACAGAGAGATTAAACATCTTTTTAGCGATTTTAATTTGATCTTTCGAACTGAAAGTTATAAGCAAGCGCGCTTTAGCAGTCGATAGCTTTCCTTCAATGATATATTCTTTGACCGCGGAAGTTAGCTTTAACAATCTTAGCAAATTTGCCACTTGGCCGTGAGACAACGCGGTCAAGCGCTGAATTTCTTTTTCCGACATTTGAAACTTGTCCATAAGAACTTTAAAAGCGTAACCTTGAACCAGCCCGTTGTCTTTGTTTACAAGCATATTGTTAGTTACGTAAATAATTACGTCTTCAATGCTCCCTTGAACATCGATACACGGGAGAGTTTTCATGTTTTGATTCTTCGCAACAAGAAATCTTTTTACACCGTTAACAATATAGTTTTTATTCTCGTATTGGTAGACAAAAAGAGGAATGGTAATCCCGTTAGTCTGAATCGAGTCTTTGAGGATCTGCATGTTCTTTCCCTGGTAGTAATTCTCGTTAAAAAGCGGAAATAAAGTCAAATTAGAAAGCTCAATTTCTCTAACCGGTTGAAGGTTAGAAAGAGATTCAAACTCTGTAACGATATCTGAATTAGAATATTTACCAACGAGTTTTTCTAATTC
>JADING010000104.1 GCA_017694135.1 Candidatus Scatoplasma merdavium | reverse complement strand
GTTAGAAGCCGGTCTGAAGACAATAGCCTTGCGTTCAGGGATTTCAATGGTTTCACCTGTGGAAGGATTGCGTCCTTTATGAGAAGGGCGAACGCGAGAAACAAATTTACCGAAAGAAGGTAAGTTAACTTCTTCGCCTTTAACAACACCGCTAATAATCTGTTCAAATGAAGCTTTTAAAACTTCTTCAACCTTGCTAACGGATTCACCGCTGGCTTCGGCAACATTTTTGCATAACTCTTTAAAAGTCATAATTTCAATCTCCTTTGTAAAAAAACTTTATCAAAGATAAGAAAATATAGCAACACTACAAAATGAGCATGGTTTGTAAAAAAATTATTCAAATTCATTTTTAAGCGGTCTAAGCATCAGTTGCTCGACTATTTTCGAAGGCTGACACCCGTTGTATAAAACATCGTAAACCGCTTTGACAACCGGCATATCAATTCCGTCTTTTTTCGCCTTGTCTAAAACTATTTTGCATGTACGAAGACCTTCGACTGTCATTTTGTTTTCTTTTAAAAAGATTTCCGCACCATCGTCTTTCCCGATTTTATAACCAGCTTGAAAGTTTCTAGAGTGCAAAGATGTGCAAGTAACCATCAAGTCCCCAATACCAGTGAGACCTAAATAAGTAGTTATCTTTCCACCTTCCTTTTGACCGAAGCGAAGAATTTCAGCTAATCCACGAGTAATTAAGGCCGCCTTAGTATTATCTCCATAGCCCAAACCCGCTACAATACCTGAAGCTATAGCGATGACGTTTTTTATTGCTGCAGCATTTTCCGCGCCGATTTCATCGGTGTTGTTATAAACTCTAAAATACGAATTAGAAAAAGCGCTTTGAATAACTTTGGCAGTATCGAGATCTAAGCATGTAGAAGTTACGCATGTCAGCATTCTTAAAATTACTTCTTCCGCATGAGAAGGGCCAATTAAAGAGACAATAGGATAAGACATTTCAGAAGGAATAATCTCTCTAATAGTATCCGAAAGCCTCTTTTCCGTCTGCTGATCATAGCCTTTAGCACAAGAAACTATATACACCTTGTGATCTAACAAGGAAGCAATTTCTTCTAGAATAGAACGGTATGCAGCGGATGGAACTGCAATGACAACCCCTTCTGCACCTTCAATGGCATCTTTTAAATCTGTTGTAGTTTCAAGCTCACTAGGTAATACCACTGAAGATGGAAAGTACTTTGTATTAGTCTTTTTCTCTTTGATTTCTTTGATGGTTTCTACGTTGCGATCATATATAACAACGCTGTGCTTATTATCCAATAAAACCTGGGCAAGAGAGCTTCCCCAAGAACCAGCACCTAAGACTGCGAATCTCACTTTAATCCACCTTCTTTCTTATCTTTTTTGCGCATGACAAGCTTTATTGGTGTCGTTTCTAACCCGCAAGTTTTGCGCAAGACATTTTCTAAATATCTCTCGTAAGAAAAGTGCATAAATTTAGGGTTATTGACAAATAAAGCAAAACTTGGCGGACAAGTTTCAAACTGAGAAATATAGTTAATTTTTATTCTTCCACCATTAAAATCCGGCGCCTGATTAGAGAGTTGGGCATCTAAAATAACCTGATTCAAAATCGAAGTTTGAACGCGCTTATTGTAATCTAAATAACATTTATCAATAGCGTTGAAAAGCTCAGGAATATTGGTTCTGTTTTTAGCGGACAAGAAAACGATTGGAGCGTAATCTAAAAACTTATAATAAGACTTCAATTCCAAAGTAAATTTATATTGAGCCTTGTTCTCTTTTGAATGAAGGTCCCACTTGTTTACTGCTATGACAACAGGCTTGTTATTTTCCATAGCTATTTCAACTACGTGGCGATCTTGTTCTGTTATTCCTTCATCGGCCGCGATAACCAAGGCGACAACTTGAGCACGCATAACCGCATCAACCGCTCTTAATGCGGCGTATTTATCAACCGCCTCATATATTTTTCCCTTGCGCTTTAATCCAGCGGTATCTATACAAACGTAAGATTTGTCGTTGTAATTAAAAGCAGTATCAATAGAATCGCGGGTAGTTCCTGCAATATTAGAAACTATGACGCGTTGCTCATCTAAAATAGCATTAACCAAAGAAGATTTGCCGACGTTAGGTCTGCCGATTAAAGTAAAAGTAATCTTTCCTTCAATATCTTCGTAATCTTTGTTTGGCAAAAGTGAGACTATCTTATCTAAAAGATCACCGATTCCAATACCGTGAGCAGCTGAAACAGCAATCGGTTCACCAAAGCCCAAAGATAAGAAATCATAAATATTTGCAGACATTTCCATATTATCGACTTTGTTAGCGACTAAAATCACCGGTTTATCAGTAATCTTATAAAGCTCTCGTGCGACATATTCGTCGTTCAAGGTGTATCCGGTTTTAGCATCAACTAAAAAGACAATAATATCAGCCTCATCTAAAGCTAAATCAACTTGCGCTTTGATTTCCTTTTGAAAAGGAGCATCTTTCAATTGAAGACCGCCAGTATCGATTAATATAAACTCTCTTCCCAACCACTCGCACTTTGAATACAAGCGATCTCTAGTTATGCCGTACTCTTCAGATACAATGGATTTTCTCTGCTGAATCAAACGATTAAAAACTGTAGATTTGCCAGTGGAAGGAGCGCCTACTAAAGCTACTTTACCCAATATTTTCATTTCTTTCCTTCACTTTCTCTTTAATAATTCTTTCGCATTCATCAACCACTTGCTCTATGGTCAAATTAGAGGTGTCGAGAATGATAGAATCCTTCGCCGGCTTCAACGGAGCAAAATCGCGGTGGGAATCGATGTAATCTCTCTTTTTAAGATTCTCTAAAACTTCTTCGTAAGAAGTGCTGATGCCTTTTTCCTGGTTTTCTTTATAACGTCTTTGCGCTCTAGTTTCTACGGAAGCTACCTGGTAAATTTTCACATCAGCCTCAGGCAAAACGTAAGTCCCAATATCTCTTCCATCCATAACGATAGAAAGGTTATCAGCAAGCTTTCTCTGCTGCTCAACTAAGAACAAGCGAACAGTCTTATAAGAAGCAATGTATGAAACGTTATCAGAAACGTATTTATTGCGGATTTCTTTAGTGACATCTTCCCCGTTTAAGATGACCTTATCATCAATTGTGAGTTTAATATCCGCGTCTTTTAAAAGCTCGCACGCTTTCTTTTCATCCTTAGGATCAACTCCTCTTTTAAAGCAAAGTAAAGTTACCGCGCGATACATCGCACCGGTATCAACGTGAACTAGCCCCAAACGCTTCGCCAAAATATGAGCGATTGTTGATTTTCCCGAGGCCGAAGGACCATCTAAAGCAACAACTAAATTCATAAACACAGCCTCCTTATAACACAAGCGGTAAAACTATCGCCAATACAATAAGAACTATCGCTAACGCAAGTATACCGATAAACAAAAGCAATTTCTTCTTGTTTGCAAGAATCTCTTTAAAAAACGAGCGTTGGCTCTTCTTCGCCTCCTTGTAAGACTTAGTTAGTTCTTTCTTTCCAACCGAAGAAGAATACTCATCGTTTTGCTTAATTAAATCTTCAATAGAGATAGACAAGGTGTTTTTCTTGATGTGATCGCTGTGAAGTTCTTCCTCACTCGCTCCAGTCTCATGAATTTCAATAAAAGGAAAAGGAGATTTATTAAGCCCGTATTTTTCATCGCGGTTAGGGTCATCAAAAGAAAGGGTATCCATCTTGGAAATCTTATCGCGCAAATCTGCGTACAACTCAACTCTAGTTCTCTTTTGATATTTCTTTTCTTCTTCCATAACAAAATACGCCTAACCGCTATTATTTTAACAATCTAGCAATGAGAAAAAAAGCCTAAGCCCTTGTAAATTACCCCAGATATTTCTTATAATATGCAAGCTTATAAAGCATGCCTCTGTGTCGAAATTGGTAAACGAACTTGACTCAAAATCAAGCGCTCGCAAGGGCTTAACGGTTCGAGTCCGTTCAGGGGCATTTAAGTAAAGTAACTTAGCTGCGGAATTACCGCAGTTTTTTATTTATAACGCAGTTATTTTCCCCGTATAATAAACGCCATTGATAAAACAAGATTTAGATTAATATAAATACATTCGGATAACAGATCTTTTTGGTTATATTTCTTGCAAGTTAAATCTTTAGGCCAAATTGTTGATTTTTTTAATGCGCAAAGCATATAATCTAACTGTATAAAAAGTACAGTAGGTGCTTAATATGTTGGAAAAAATTATAATTAAGAACATCAATTCAATCGATGTCTGTGAAATCGACTTCAAGAGTGGAAACTATAAGTTTTTAAATGAAAATTTATTTGATAATTTAATTAATCCTGTCGTCATCTACGGAAGAAACGGAAGTGGAAAAACCGCTGTTATGAATGCTATGAGCC
>JADING010000103.1 GCA_017694135.1 Candidatus Scatoplasma merdavium | reverse complement strand
TTTCAATTTAGCGTATTGAACAAAAGCGAAGAATTGCAAGTGAACATAAAAATCAATTTCGTCTTTGTGCTCTTTTTTAAGCTTGTTCATAGCTTTAGTATTTTTCAAACGATACTCTTCTTCCCAATCGTACCAACCTTTGCCATTATGGAGGTTTTTTAAAACCATGAACTGAGCGTAATCTTCAATCCAAAAGCGGTTTTTCTTTCTGAATTTTTCAACTTCTTCAGCTAATTCACCTTTAGCATTTTCATAGGCTTTGTAAAGAATCTTGAAGCGGCAATAATACTCTTTCCCGTAATCTATTTTTCTTGAGTAAGGTTCAGCTAATTCCACGCAATCCTCTTCTTTCAAGTACCCTTTTTCAATCAGCATTTCTAAATCGATAAAGTAAGGGTTAATAGCAAAAGCTGAAAAAGATTGGTAAGGAGAATCGCCGTAGGAAGTCGGGTTCAAAGGAAGAAACTGCCAGTATTTTTGCTTTGTTTCCAACAAAAAATCGGCAAAATTATACGCCTCTTTACCAAAGGTTCCAATCCCGTATTTTCCCGGTAAAGAGAAAATCGGCAATAAAACTCCACTAGCGCGCTTAATCATTGTTACTATCCTCCTTTAAGATATCCTCAACTCTCTTAGCCAAATTAGAAGGAGTGAATCCAAAGTGCTCGACCACTTCTTCTCCTTTCCCTGAATCACCGTAAGTGTCTAACGCGAAAGTGTGAGAAGCGTATTTATAAAGCCCGTAAGAAGAAAGCATCTCAACAAAGATGCGTTTGCTAGCATCGTTACCAAGTACCTCTTCTTGTTCATCCTTATTTAAATTGTCAAAGGCGTTCAAAGAAGGCATTGAAACAACGCGCGTATCAATTCCATCTGCTAAAAGCAACTTTTGAGCATCTAAGGCTAAGTTTACTTCGCTGCCACTCGCAATCAATGTGAAATCGAGTTTTTCTCTTTCCTTAGAAACGATGTATCCGCCGGTTTTCACGCCAGAATAAGTCGTGTTAGGAACTTGTTGAACTCCCTGTCTAGTAAGAATTATGCAAGTGGGTTTTGAAGTTTCTTCTAAGGCAAGCTTCCAAGCCGCGTAAGTTTCACGAGCATCGCAAGGGCGAATAGTATTGCAATTGGGAATAGAACGGAGCATTGCCAAATGTTCGATTGGCTGATGAGTCTCACCGTCTTCGCCTAAAGCAATACTGTCATGGGTAAAAACGAAAATCGCAGGTAAATGAGACATTGCAGCCATTCTTATCGCCGGTTTTAAATAATCAGAAAAAACCAAAAAAGTCGAAGCGAAAGTTCTTAGACCTTTATGAAGAAGAATTCCATTTTGAATTCCCGCCATAGCAAACTCCCTTATGCCAAAGCGGATATTTCTTCCTGCTTTATTAGTAGGAGAATAATCTTCTTCACCTTCAATGTGAGCCTTAGTTGAAGAAGCGACGTCAGCTGATCCACCAACGAGGTTTTTAATTTTCTTAGCAAAAATATTTAAAATGTGACCGGAAGAAATTCTCGTAGCTTCTTTTTGTTCAGCCGGGCAAGAATCCGTGTCAAGATTAATAAGCTGCGAAACATCGTTTTCTGAGACTTCAATCAAGTAATTAGCTTCTTCCGGATATTTTTCCTTGTATTCTTTAAAAGTATCTAAATAGCGGTTATAAAGCTTCTCGCCACGCGCTGCGAAAGTTGAGCGAAAAACCATGTACACTTCATCAGGAATTTCAAAAGGCGCGTAGTCGTAACCGTAAAACTTCTTAGCTATTTCAGCATCTTCCAAACCGACCGGAGCACCGTGAACCTTAGAAGTCCCTTGTTTAGGAGTTCCATAACCTATAACGGTATCCACAACAATCAAAGTCGGCTTCTCTTGACTAGCTTTTGCTAACTCAATAGCTTGGGAAATAGCTTCGACATTATTTCCATCTGTGACGTGAATAGTGTCCCAGTTATTTGCTTGGAAACGCGCAATTTGATCAGCGGAAGAAGAAGAAGAAAGCGGTCCATCTAAAGTGACGTTGTTTCTATCATATAAAACAATTAATTTATTCAGTTTGTTTTTACCAGCAAAGGAAATCGATTCTTCAGAAATACCTTCTTCTAAGCAGCCATCGCCAACTAAGCAATAGGTGTAGTGATTAAACAGCTTGCTCCCTTCTGGGTATGAATGAGCAAGAATCGATTCAGCCAAAGCGACACCGACAGCTTGTGAGAGACCTTGCCCTAAAGGGCCAGATGTATTATCGACACCTGAAGTTTTCCCATATTCAGGATGTCCAGGAGTCTTTGACCCGAGCTTGCGGAATGCTTTTAAATCATCTTTTGAAACATTGAAACCAGAAAGATGAAGAATACTGTAAAGCAATGCCGAGCAATGCCCAGCCGAAAGAATAAATCGATCTCTATTTATCCAATTAGGATGGGAAGGATCACTTATTAAATGCCTCGTATATAAAGCGTAAAGGATGGGTGCTGAAGAAAGAGCCATGCCCGGATGCCCTGATTTTGCGTTGTTAGTAATATCCAAACACAGCGAACGGATAGCGGCGACACATAGCTCATCGTATTTCATCTTCTAATACCTCTTTTATATTCTTTTAAAAATGTCCAAGAAGCTTTGTCTATTCCCCTTTTTCAAGGTGGGTATCTCCAGTGAGGTTTAAGGATTCACTAACCAATGTAGCGCTTTCTACAAGGCCTGACTGTCTGATTCCCAATTTTACAATGCTGGAAACGCGTATGCTCCTCGGACAATTTTATATTAACAAAAGCGCCCTAGTTAGTAAACAACAGCGCCCTGTTTAACTGGCTTATAATTTCATCTTCATATTAATTAGCTGCAATTAAAATCTCCTTTCTATATCCTAAAATTTTTCATTGACAAACCAGTCCTTAGCGTATATTATCATTATTGCTGAAAAGCGCCGCCTTGTTAGTTAAGTGGTATAACGGATCCATGGTAAGGATCAATCGCTAGTTCGATTCTGGCACGAGGCATATCTAGTAAAACATTCTCGCTCTGATAGCGAGTTTTTTTGTTTTCTGGAACTGCTTTCAAAGAATTCAAAATCAAAATCTGCTAGCAATTTAAAAGAAAAAACTACCGAGAACGAACAAACTACACTCTTTTTGAAAATTTATGTTTGACTTTTGATAGCCCTTACATTATAGTATGTATACTCACCTACTAAGTGAGCCCTAGAAATCGGGGTAACGATTTACATCCTCTACTTCAGGGCTAGTAACCCACATTGTGGTTTCCCCCACAAGCAATGTTGATAGAGAATGGCTGAAGATAAAGGGCCTAGCAAGTCGCATAAAGGTGATACTGCGAAAGGCCCTTTTCTCATTATTTATATTGATAATCAACCTCTGCTTTGTTAATATATTGACGTTATTTAAAAAAGCTTTTAGCTCGAATAATTAAGGAGATTACTAAATGAATAAACTGTTAGATAGAGTTTGGGAATGGATGAAATCTACCGCTTGGTTCCAAGTTGTTCTACTCGTCGGTGTCGTCGTCGCTATTGTCTTGTGTATTCAACCTATTACCACTGGTATTTCTGGGGCTGTCAACAACGCTAAACGAGTCAAATACTTTGAAAACAACCGCATTAGTTTCGATAAGATGATTGATAAGATTGATAACATTGAAAACGGCGGTGAAGAATTTGCCGTCATCTTCGGTAACCCTTCAGATTCAACATTAACCTCCATTGAAGAAGGTGTTAGAAACTACTCTGAAAGTGAAAATGCCGTTAAGATTTACGTCTTAGACACCAATGTCTGCTACGATAACCGCAACACTTACAATTCCGATGAAAACTGGTACAACTACTAC
>JADING010000102.1 GCA_017694135.1 Candidatus Scatoplasma merdavium | reverse complement strand
CAGGTGTTAGTTCCTGAATTTTGTTATCTTTTTCGTTCATAAGTGCAACCTCCTTTAACCAATTTTACAAGCTTTAATAAAAAAGAGAAGCTTATTTTATAAAATTTTTTGTGTTTTGGCATACATACACATAGAAAAGAGGTGAAATTATGGGTGTCTCTAAGAATCAAAAAGAGCTCAGAAGCAAGTTGCAAAAACTTGCTCACAAGTATCAAGTCTGCGCTCAAAAGATCATTGGAGCTGAGGAAGAAGGCAGTAAGCTTTTAATGCTTGGTGACTTTGATAAGTCCGAATATGGAGAATACGTCAAAGTTGAAAAAAACGCCGCTCTTTCAGAAGAGAAGCGTTTTATCGCACGCATTAATTCCGTTCTTCTCGCTTTGGGACCAGAGGAAGCTAATATTCTCTATTATGAATATTTCTTTCCGCTCGGTTCAAAGTGGTGGATGAATTACACGTCTTCTCCAGCTTTTTATCGTAACAAGAGATTAGCAGTCCGCCATTTCTGGAGTCTTTATGAGAGCGAAGATAATTTCTAGTCTCATTTTTGGACTTCTATCAACACCGTTGATATCTGAAGAAGAGTTTTATCAGTTTGATATTAAGCTTACGTCTTCTGCTTATGTATTTTCGTTTTCATCGGCAGAAATGACCGAGTTTAAAATCGAGCTTGATGGGATTGAGATATTTAATCACACGGGAAAAAGAACTGATTACTTGTTAGATTTTAAAAATCCGGTTTTAAGTTACACCGGATATAAAGATCTAGTGGTCTTTATTGGGGAAGACGAGAAAACTTATCAGCTTTCTGGAAGTTACTTTGAAAAAATTAAAGCCGAAAGCGAAGCGGAAATCGTCTTCCTCAAGGAAGACACTAATCCTGTCATTTATTCTAGATACGCCCTTATTGATAGCGAATTATCATACTTTCCAATTGGGGTTGATAGCGATGTAAATTACTGTATCGAAATCGATGCTTTTCAACCGTTAGAAGGTAAATATAGCTTGAATTTAGTTATTGATCAGGCGGTTTATCCTTTAACTTTTAATTCTGACTTTCAAGGCAGCTTAAAAGAGGTTCCTCAAAATGAAGGTTTGTTTGATTGCTTCTATCAATTAAATTATGAGGGTGTTATTAATTTTCAAATTGAGTTTAAATCTAGTATCCAGTTTAAAGAGATATTAGGAGAAAAAGGTTACTATTTGATTAAGACCGCAATGGAGGAAATAAGATGAATGTTAGATTTCTTTCACTTATCGGCTTATCTTGTTTGTCAATATTAGAGTTTAACAATACTGCTATCTCACAAAAAGAGAAGGAAATATACGAGAAATTCACATTTTTTATCAATAGAAATGCTTTCTTTTTAGAGGAGAAACAAAGCCTAGTTATAAATTACACTTCTTTTATCAAAGACTTTGTCGATTCATCTGAAGAGCTTGAATTTATCGATGTTCAATATGTTCAAGAGAATGACGAGATATTTCCAATCTATATTTCATCTCTGAAATTAGAGGTCAAATATCAACGTAATTTCACATATAAGCGTTATTTATTAACATTCAACTTGGAGGAAAAACAACATGGATAAACTAACTAAATGCTTAATTGTATCTTGCCTATCTTGTACTTTATCTTCATTTTTAATTTTTAATAACACCATTCTAAAAATCATTGCTTCTATAATCGGTATAACTTGTTATATAACTAGCATTAAACTGATAAAAAACATTCAGAAGAAAAGGGAAATCAGGGAAAAAGACTTGGTTTTTTGCAATGAATTTTTAAAGTGTTACGCAAAAGAAAGGGATGGCAAAAAAGCTTATGAAACTGCAGTAAACTTGAGCGAATGTTCGTTGAAATCTTTGGAGTATCAAACTGTTAAAGATGATTTGTCATACCTAGATAGATTAAATTTGGGTTCGTTAAAACCTGTGATTGAAGAAACAATCAGTAAAGAAAAGCCGGATATTGAACTTAAGGTGGCTTTAAAGCAAGGTGAAGATAAGCTATTAGAATTTAAAGAAAATGACTTTTTTTCATCATTGATCAAAGGGAGCGTTGCTGCATCCGTATTGCAAGGTGTGTTTGCCTTGGCCCATCTTTTGCTAGGTAGTGAAATATTTCCCAATAATATCCTCGCTGATTTTTCTTATATTCTTATTTGCTTATTTCCAGGTATTCTGCTTCTTACTGCGTGTTTGATTAAGGAGAAACAAAAATGAAAAAATTTAGTTTACTGAATAAAAATAAGACCAAGAAAAGTAAAAAGAAAATCGATAGTTTTAATATTGTTCTATGTTGCAGTATCGCATTGGGGATTCTTCTTTGCTTTGTTTGTTACTACATGACTGAATCTATTGAAATGTCAATATCACTCCTTATTGTGATTGCGATAGTTTGCCTAATAGTTCTCGCTTTTAAACAAGGTTATTTCAAAGGAAGAAAGCATGATGATTCTGCAATTGTTAAATGTGAATTTTTAGAGAAGCTTACGGGGAAACTTATAATTGGTATGGAGTTTATGAAGTCTTATGAAATCTCCATAGATGAATTGGCATCTTCACCTGTTAAAGATCAATTGCTTAATGCCTTAAAAGTTGAACAGAAAGTTGGTGCGAATAATCGAAAATACATTCGTAGATACCTTCATCTTGAAAGTGGAGATAAAGAATTTGATGAACTGATTAATTCGGCTTATCAAATATCCAAGAAAAGCGATTTAGAGAATTTTATTCTCTTAAAAGATAAATACTTGGAAAATAACAAAAAGGCTAGCTTGCAAGAAGAGATCTTTTTCAATTATGAAAATATCATCTCGTTTGCAGTTTTAATCGGAGTGATTTGCCTTTTAATTGGTGCAGTTTTATGAAAAGGTTATTCGGCTTAGTATACGTTTGCTTATTTTGCCTTTCTTCTTTAGTTTTTTGGAAGTATGGAGAAGTGTCTAATAGACTTGAAGAGTCACAGAGTGAGCTTTACATTTACTATCAATCTGGCCTACCTTTAGAAGATTTTGTCCCCTCTTACGGTTCGTTTTCATATCAAGTAGTTTCTGATTCTTTCAATTACGTCTTAAAAGGCAAGATATTTAATTCAGCTTTCTTCGATATAAGCATTGAAAGAAAAGGAAGTATGTATTATTAATCTCATTAACTTATATTTATTTGTTACAATATTAAATTGTTAAGGAGTTTATATTATGTTTAATGTTATCGATGATTTAGTTGAAAGAGGAATGCTCGACCAATTTTCTAATCGCGAGCACGTTGAAAAAATGTTGGAGACTAAGCAGACAATTTACGCTGGCTTTGATCCTTCCGCTAGTTCTCTTCAACTCGGTAACTACGTTTGTATGACTGTCTTGCGCCGCTTGCAAAAAGCTGGACATAGAATTATCGCTATCATTGGTGGCGGTACTGGTATGATTGGCGATCCTTCTGGGAAAAAGGCTGAAAGAAAATTCTTGAGCCGCGAAGATGTTCTTCACAATGTCGAATGCATAAAAAAACAACTTTCTAAGTATTTAGATTTTTCATCTCCTGACAAAGGAATTCTGTTAAATAACGGTGACTGGTGGGAAAAAACTTCGACTATTGAATTTTTACGAGAATATGGAAAGTGCTTCTCAATTAATTACATGCTCGATAAAGAAATTGTTTCTTCTCGCCTAGAATCTGGTATTTCTTTTGCTGAGTTCTCATATATGATTCTTCAGTCGGCTGACTTTTATCGCTTGTATAAAACTTATGGCTGTAAGTTGCAAGTTGGTGGCGGTGACCAGTGGGGCAATTTGACTGCTTCTATGGAACTTATTCGCAAAAAGGAAGAAAACCCTGAAGTTGAAGTATTTTCCTTTAAGCTCATTACTGATTCAGAAGGTAAAAAGTTTGGTAAATCGGAAAAAGGTGCATTGTATTTAGATCCGAATATGCGTTCTCCTTATGATATTTACCAGTATTTTATCAATGTCTCTGATGCGGATGTAGCTAGATATATGCGCGTCTTCGATGATAGATCTTTAAGCGAAATTCAGCTCGATATCGATGAACATAATGCCCATCCTGAGCTCCGTATAGGTCAAAAGAAACTCGCTTACCGAATCGTTTCAGATTTGCATTCTCCGAAAGTCGCAGAAGACTGCAAGAAGATGTCTGAAGCTCTTTTCAGTGGAGATTTCTCTCAGTTAGAACAAGAGCAGCTTGAAGAGATTGTTAAAGATTTGCCACGCTTCAAAGTTGAAGGCGAATCAATCGGCGTGTTAGATGCCTTAGTTTCATCTACTTTAGCTAAATCAAAAAGAGAAGCTCGTGAGTTTGTTTCTTCCGGATCAATTCGTGTTAACGGAAACAAAGTCGATTCTTTAGATGCTGTATTAAACAAAGAAGACGCTTACTTTAAAAAGATATTTATTATTCGCCGCGGAAAGAAATCTTACGGGGCAATTGAATTTTAACCGAGATAATTTGTAAAAAAAGTTAGCACTCAAGCATTGACAGTGCTAAAATTCTCACTATACTTTAATTGTAGGTTTTTAAAGGAGGTGAAATTATGGCACAACAAATGTATACCCAAAAAGTTGTTGAAGTTATTAACAACGCTAGCAACATTGCTAAAACTCATTCTAATCCCAGCGTTGATGTCCCGCATTTGATGCGTGCAATTTTTGACATTGATGGAAGTATGCTTGTTAAAATTTTAACGCGTCTAAATATTGAACCACGATTAGTTTCTCAAACTATCGATGGCTTTATAAACCAAATTTCTCAGACTTCTTCTAGCGAAGATCCATACTATTCTACCGATTTAAAGAATATTCTTTATAAAGGTACGGAATATCAAAAGCAGATGGGGGATGATTACTTATCAATCGAGCATCTTCTTTTAGCGCAGTTTGATTCTAAAAATACGTTGATTAAAAAGCTTGAAGAGATTCCTTCTTATAACGAAAAAGAATTTAAGAAAATAATTGATCAGCTTCGCGGAGGTCAGAAGGTAACTTCTGACAATCCGGAAGCCACTTATGACGTATTGAACAAGTACGGCCGTGACTTAGTCGATGAAGTGGCTAAAGGTCATATTGATCCAGTTATTGGACGTGATCAAGAAATTCGCCGTGTTATTCAAATTCTTTCTCGTAAAACGAAAAACAATCCGATATTGATTGGTGAGCCAGGTGTTGGTAAAACAGCAGTGGTTGAGGGTTTAGCTTGGCGTATTTTCAAAGGTGATGTCCCTTCATCATTGAAAGATAAGACTATTTTCGAACTTGATTTGGGTTCTTTGATTGCCGGGGCAAAATACCGCGGTGAATTCGAAGAGAGAATGAAAGCTACCTTGAAAGAGGTAGAAAAATCCGAAGGTCGAATTATTCTGTTTATCGATGAGATACACATGCTTATTGG
>JADING010000101.1 GCA_017694135.1 Candidatus Scatoplasma merdavium | reverse complement strand
CTCTAATTCTCTTTCGTTTAAAGCGTATTTTTCAATCAAAACCAAGACGTTTTTATAAGTCTTTTTAAAAGGTGGTATCTTAATGTAATTCTTAAATCTCTTTTTAATTAACTTCTCTTCTTTTCTGTTTTCTTTATTCTGGCTGATAAAGTTAAAATCCTCATTCCAGACATCCGGTTTACACGCCATATCTAAAGAAAGAGAGATAGAGGCTTTTAAACGGTAGATTTCCTTGAGCTTTTCAATGTCAGCAAGGATGTTAGGAGTGTAATTCATCTCAAGATACTTCTTGGTAAAACCAGCGTATTTTAAGAAAATAGAAAAGGCGCTAATGGCGGAATCATATCCTCTTAAAGAGGTGAAAGGATTCCATTGAGTCAATCTTATTTTCGCTTCTTCAATAGCTTTATTAAACTCGAAGAAATCTTCAATAGTCTTTTTAATTAAAGCGACAATATCGTCGTATTCAGAATACTGAACGAAAGATGAAAGGCCGTTAAATGGATGATTAGAAAAACTGACTTCAGTAAAGTACGAGTTATCTTTAATGAAATCCAAGAAATCTTTATCGGAAAGATAGTTTTGATAAGTATATTCGCCAAAAGGAGAAAAAGTGTAAGTTTTCTTGGCTTTTTCTAAACTTTCTAAGTACAATGAGCAGCCTTGCTCATCGCTATTTTGCCCGATGACTTGAATCTGTTTTAATTTTCTATCGTTATTAAGAAGGTCTTCTGAATAAGCTAAAAGACGCTGCTTCTTCATGACTAAATCCGTATCAGGTAAATAAGATTTCTGCTTCTGTCGCGATTTTAAAAGGGTAAACAGAGCACTTCCCGCTTGATACACCTTGCAATACGGAATCAATCCATCGTAATAAAAAGAAGACATTTCTTTCCTAATATCCAAATCTTTTTTACTTGAAGACGAAACAAAAAGAACGTTTTTCTTTTTTAAAATGTAATCAGAGATCAAATCTTTTACAAAAGTCTTTTCGAAAGCGTTAATTTCCTTAACGTGAACTATCGAATCTCTTTCTAATTGAAAAAGTCCTTTGTTAACAAAAGAAAAATGTTCACCATCAGCGACACTTTCTTCTTTCCCATCATTTTTCACTTCTCCTTCTAAATGGCGATACACCGGATTAGTTTCTAAAAAGCGTTTATCATCTAAAGAAATTACCGCTTGCAGACGCAAGTCTCTTTCAATATCAAGATTAATTAAATGGAAAGAAGAATCGATTGAAAACGATAAAGATGAAACCTTTTCGTTTTGAATTCGCATGAACCTAGCGTAATCAAAACCGAAGTATTCATACTGAAGATCCAAACGGTAATTCTTCAGTAAATAATCCTGCAGAACAGTGTTAAACATCGGCGATGAACGATCGCTTACTAGATAGTACACCGCATCTTTTTTAATAACCTTAACTTTAAAAAAAACCAGTGGAGCAACAGATATCTTTTTCTCGTTTATTTTTTGATAGTAAAGATCTCCGTAAGAAAGATAGACCGTGTTAGATTGACACATATCTTCTAACATCCTGTCTTGGTATAACGGCAAAGATGTTGTGGTCAGTTGGTTCAACAAGAGTTCTTGGCCAATCATAGGTTTTAAATATGAAACTGAATAGCGTTTCTTTCTTTCAATTTCTTTATTTAAAAAACGAATCTTATCATCTTTAAAAGCTAGTTCTTTTTCAAAAAAGTTTACAAAAGACACTTCTTTTGCCATGCTCAAGCAAGAAAAAATGTTTCTTTCATCAACATAGATTAAATCTAAGCCGCAGTTTTCACTGTTTAAATCAAGGAGTTTACTTTGAGCAATTTTACTCCTAAAGCCATTGATAATAGAGCGGTTAGAGCGCATCTGATTCATACTAAAATATTAACACATAAGCTAACTTTGAATATATCTTGTATTCTCTTAATCATTTTGAACTATACTTAATCTGTGGAAACCTACGAGACTAAACTTGTTTCTTTCTCTTCAGAAGAAGCTATCAAAAGCGTGCAAAATGAAGAGGTGATCGCATTTCCAACCGAAACAGTCTTCGGTTTTGGAGCTTTAGCATCTTCTCTTTTAGCGTATCGTCGCTTAGTAGAAATAAAGCACCGCCCTCCTTTAAAGCCCTTTACTCTAATGGGTGGAAACAAATTTAATTTCTCTCATTATGCGTATTTAAATCAAAATATCATTCGATTAATTAACACTTACGTTCCTGGCCCTCTAACTTTAATTTTAAAAGCCAAAGAAAATTTGCCCTATCCAATGACCTTAAATGGGGAAACTATCGGAATAAGAATCTCAGGTGATGAGAAACTTAGAAACTTCATCGATCAAGTGGGTTGTCCTCTTTTAGTGCCTTCTTGCAACATTTCTTCCGAACCACCTTTAATAAGTTCTTCACAAGCTTACGCTAAATTTAAAGGTCTCTTACCTTATATAATTGAAGGAGAAGCAACATCAGATGTTCCTTCTACAATCATTGACTGCTCTAAATTAGATGATGTTAAACTCATTAGGCAAGGTGAAATTCCTTTTGAAAGCATCAAAGAACTCTGGAGGTAATTATGGAAAAAATAAAAATCGCTATTGGTTCAGATCACGGCGGATACGAATTGAAAAAATATCTCTTTGATGAGCTTTTAAAAAAGGGATACGAAGTTACTGACTGCGGAACATACACTAAAGATTCCTGCAACTATCCAGAATTTGCCATCAAGGTTGCAACCTTAGTCCAGCGCAATCACGCCGATTACGGAATTCTCATCTGCAACTCTGGCGAAGGAATGTGCATAGCCGCTAACAAATTCGATGGTGTCAGATGCGGATTAATTTACAACGAAGAAGTTGCTAGGTTAGTTAAAGAACACAACAACTGCAACATCATCGCTTTTGGGGCTAATTACATCAGCCAAGAAGAAGCCTTAAAAGACACGATGATATTCTTAAATACAAAGTTTGCTCAAGGGCGTCACTCAGTGAGATTGAGTATCATTAATGAAATAGAAAAAAACAATTAAAACTAAAAAGCCAGGATTTGATATTTGAACTGATGTCTGTCAAGTAGATAGAGAAAAAAATTAATAGAAGTATTTACTAACCTAAATACTTCTTTTTTAATAATTATTGAAACGACTTATATTGAATATATGTTAGTGATGTAATTTCATTGGGAGGTAAATATGCATTTTAAAGAGTATGATTTAGTTAAAACGCTAGTTGAGAAGGAAGGTTATCCAATCGGTACTCAAGGTTGTATTGTATCTTTTTATAGTGATGGTTTAGCCTGCGAAGTAGAAATA
>JADING010000100.1 GCA_017694135.1 Candidatus Scatoplasma merdavium | reverse complement strand
GTTCTTCCGGTGTTTAAAACTACTTTTTCTTACATTTTACTTTCATTCAAAAATGGGGAAAGTCTTAAGGTATAATGACCTCACAAGGAGGGGAAATGCCAGTTTATTTCGCGATAGACTTAAAGAGTTTTTACGCTTCAGTCGAATGTGTTGATAGGAACTTAGATCCGTTTAATACGCCTTTAGTCGTGGCTGATAAGTCGCGTGGAGATGGGACTATTGTGATGGCGGTGTCGCCTTATTTGAAGAGTCTTGGTATCCCTTCGCGCTTGCGCCTTTATCAGCTTAAGCCTGTGAAAGGTACTATTGTTGCTAGGCCGAGAATGTCCCGCTACATTGAAGTTTCAACGAAGATAGTTTCCATTTATTTGAAATATGTAAACTACATCGATCTTCACATTTATTCCATCGATGAAGTGATTATGGATGTGACTAGATATTTAAACCTTTATAAGTTATCTCCTAAAGCCCTGGCTAAAAAGATTATCGATGATATCTATAAGGCTAGCGGACTTACGGTAACTTGCGGGATAGGTGACAATATGTTTCTAGCGAAAGTGGCGATGGACATTGAAGCGAAGCACAAGCCATCCAATATCGCTTATTGGAAGAAAAAGGATGTTATCAGTAAGCTTTGGCCAATCACCTCTTTTCAAAAGGTCTGGAGCATCGGAGCAAATTTAGAAAGAAAGCTCCACAATATGGGATTTTATTCAATAGGGGATATCGCTTTGGCTGATAAGAGTTATTTAAAAGAGAAACTGGGTGTCATAGGTGAAGAGCTTCACGACCATGTTAATGGCATCGATAACAGCGATATTAGAGAAAAATACATTCCATCATCTAAATCCCTTTCTGTCGGCCAGGTCTTGTTTAGCGACTACACTTACGAAGAAGGTAAGCTGCTAATTAAAGAGATGAGCGAAGAGCTTCTAATTAGACTTATTGCCTCTTCTTCAAGGTGCAAAAAGCTCCATTTGTCTGTCGGATATTCAAAGCGCGGCGGATTTTCTAAAAGTTTGAACTTAGAGAATCCCAGTGATATTTACAGCGTGATTTCTCAGGGATTTTTAAAGCTGTATGACAGTTATTTTGACAGAGATCAAACGATGAGGACGATATGCTTAGCATCGTCTGATTTATCTTCTTCTTGCTATTATCAAATTTCGCTTTTTGAAGATTATCAAGGTGAAGCTAAAGAGAGAGAAGGGTTTAAAGCGGTGCTTAAAATCAAAGAGAAATTCGGTGAAAAAAGCGTTTTTAAAGCCAGCAATTTGCTTGAAAAGTCCACCGCATTAAGGCGCATGGATCAAATAGGAGGACACAGAAAATGAGAGGAATGAAACAGTGGAGACCATTTGCCAGTCTTCCAGAGTATCAAACGGAGATTGACAAGATGCTAGAAGAGAGGGAAAAGGTTGAAAAACCAATCTTATCTATCGATCAAATATACGATATAAACGAAGTGCTATACTCTTTAAAATGCGGCGATTACATATACTTAAAGAGGTATTTTAACGGGAAAATCTATTCTCAAACGTCAAAATTACTCGAGTTAGATAAGTTTTCTGGACGACTTATTTTAGATAATGGAATAGTGGAATTTAACGACTTAATAGATTTAAAGCTTTGCTAGCTACATTTTGGTGAAACCTATCATGATTCCACCAGCTAGAATGATAAGAGAACCGACGATAATTAAGATGTTCTGCATCTTGGTATTTATTTTGTATTCTTCCAAGAAGAAAAGGGATACCAAAGAAGAAACCACTACTGACATTTGCGTCAAAGAGAAGCCGATAGCAGAACCAATATCAGCGTTGGCATAAATCAATAAGATATTGGAAATTGAGGATAAAAGACCAGGTATTAGGCTCGGGGCTAATTTAGAATTGAAAACCCTGTCTAATTTAATCTTATTTTCATTTTTTTCATTGTGATATTTAACGTAGATTCTGTAGAGAATTACAACGAATATAGATCCTAAAAACGTTCCTATGCCATGGGGAAGTAGAACAGAAGTTGGAGCGGAAGAAGAGGTGGCGTATCTAGGCAAAGTGGAATAAAGTGCAAAAAGTATGCCGGCAATAAGAGCACAGGTAACACCGATAATTAGGTTTTTCTTGTTTTTCTTAGTATTTTCACCTTTTTCTTTCGGTTTATATACGGTCATGCACGCACCGAGAATGATAACAAAGATGGCGGAGATGCCTAATCCTAGTTGCATTGGAGTCGACCAGTCGTGAAATAAGACGATAGAAAAAACGGCATTTGAAACCAAAGTGAATGCAGTAGAGATGCAAAAACCGATAGATGTGGTTAAACTGAGATAGCAAAAAAACTGGAAAAACTGGCCTAAAGCCCAGGAGACACCAGACAGTGTTGAAAACAAAATTATTGAACTCCCGCCTTCTGAAGCAAGGCCGTTAACAGATTGATTAAAAGTTATAAAAAAAGCGATTATTGATACTATTAATACCGCAATACCGGTTCCTAATTGTGTCGTGAGCGAATCGGCTTTAATTTTAGTGATTGCGGGTGGTTTTAATCCCCAGAATAGCGCTGCTATGCAACCAAACAAGTATCCCATTCTTAAAAAGTATATTACTAAGCTAGGTGATTTCAAAGGAAAAGCAGCCTAGTTTTACTCATATGTTATAATTTTTTTATGGATGTAGTTCTTGAAATGTTTGTAGAATTGCTCTTAGCTCCTATTTTCAGCTTATTTGATTCTCTTCATTTGAAGAAATTGGGGAAACATGAAGATGCTGTTAAAGTAGCTGTCATGATTTTTGTATTCGTTGGTGTTATTGGAAGCGCTATTGGAATAGGCTTTCTTTTATCAGGTGAAAAGTATTTCTTGCCTGGGGTTCTTTTAACTTCGATATGTGGCGGCATATGTTTGCTTTATTTTATTCTCTGCATTATTTTGTACTGCCGAGAAAGAAGAAGATGACAATTGTATAAATATATAGAAGTGTTTACAAAATGACTGATTAAAAAATCAATTACCATCGGTCTTTGACACGATATATCATCTTGTTTTTGAAGCATGTTGCTTCCAAAAGTCTTATCTTTTGCTCAATGTTTTTTGCTG
>JADING010000099.1 GCA_017694135.1 Candidatus Scatoplasma merdavium | reverse complement strand
TCGAAAACAAATCGTTATTTTTAAATAATTTTGGTGAAAAGCTCACTGTTCGCGGTCTTGAATACATCATGGAAGAAATCGAAAAGAAAACCGGATGCTTCTTAAAACTTCATCCTCACAAACTTCGCCACTCATTTGCCACAAAAATGCTCTCACAAGGTGCGGATCTCCGCGTAATTCAAGAACTAATGGGACACGAATCAATCGGAACGACACAAATTTACACTCACGTTACCATGGAAGAAATGCAAGATACCTATAAAACGGCCTTTCCTCGAACAAAGAAGAAAGTAGAAGACAATTGATTTTCTTAACACAGAAATTAACTTCATCAAACAGAAAGCATCTTAACATTTACAAAAATTAACTTTTATGCTTTAATAATCTTCGCCTGGCCCATTGGAGAAGTGGCTTAACTCAGTACCCTCTCAAGGTATCATTCATGGGTTCGAATCCCGTATGGGTCAAATATTAAAAACTACCTATAACGCACTAACGTTATAGGTTATTTTTATTTAAGGCTAATCAAGATTTAACTTACTGCGGGAAGATTAAACATACTCAGGAGTAGCAAATTCAAAAAACACATAAGTGTCCTCAGTGACGTTAAACCCAAGAACAGAAGTGCAGTGTTTTGTACCAACGGATGGATTCCAACAAACAAATTTGTACTCTGATATAAAGTAATCAAGCTGATAAAACTCTCTTAACTTTTCATTGCACTCTCTTTGCATTTCTTCTATCCAGTCGTAATCAATAACAAATTCTTCCTCATATCCTTTAGTTAGAAACACCTCGTTATTAGCTAAGAACTCATCAGAAAGAACATCTTCACCCCACTCATAGTATCGATAAAAACTAATAACAATAGGATAATCTTGATTAACGCTTGATAATGGCTCTTCCGAGCAACTTGATAAACAACTTACGCCACACAATAAACTGGCTAATAAAATACCTTTTTTCATATTAGTTAAAATATCCTTGTGCATCGACTTCAAAATTGTATTCACTATATTCATTAGGATCTGTAATGACTCTATCGTTAAACACTATTGCATAAAAATGAACACCTGATATATAACAGCTAGAATCATAATACCGCTTAACATCAAACATGATGTCATATAAAACTGTTGCAAAATTAGTCCCATCTCCTATGGCTTCACATTCGCTGAGTAAAAATTCCTGCAAATTCGTTCCCTTTTTAGCAGTTAAATAAACAGGCTCAATCAGGGCATCTTTATCACAAACATTGTTGTACATGAATTCTTGGTCTAAATAAAGCTCTTTAGGAAATCCGGTATGTGCTTCAATATATTTGGCGTATAATTTACTATCAAGCAAATTGAATTTGATAGTGTGAAATTCAGCGGTTTCTTCACAACTTGTAACTATTGGAATTAAAAACAACAGTAACAACGACTTGATTAATTTGTTTTTCATATTAATACTCCTTACATATAACCAACAATTGGTCCACCACTACTAATAGGATAAGCATAGTGGCAATATCCACATTCTGCATATTCTTTACCACCATTAAAATATGAAGAACTAAAAACATGAGTTTTATTTACCGGATCAGAATAACATATACATTCTTCTGAATGATAACTGGCATCAATGCATTTATAAATATAAAAATGTTCATGTATTCCTAACTTGCAAGAACAATAAGTTTTATTGTTGCATATATAATTATTTGAATGAAGATGATAAGCAACTTCATCATCATATACTAAACCATAATAATCACTAAAACCGGAATCTGCCAGTCCTTTTCCAGAAAAGAATTCATCTAAACTAGCATGGCAATTTTCTTCAACTCTTGTCGTATGAGTTGGCCGTCTATCCTCATCACACTCATTTAGAATAAATGTCCCCCCTTTCCATCCTAAATTACCATAAATAATATCGTTGTCCTCATCATATTCATAAGCAATACACACATGTCCACCCTGAACATTAGTACCACCAACAATTAGAGGTATTCCTTGCTTTAAATAATATATAATCTCATCTCTAATAGCTTCTCGTGATTCAATATATTTAGAAGTGTCCTTGTCAACAGCCAGTTCAAAATTATTGGATACAACACTAGCTCCTTTAAAGGCGATTTGATGGTTACTAACATACTTTCGCAATACTGTATCAACTAATTCAAAGCTTACTCCCCAACCTGTTATATTATCTCCTTCTAAAAAGCCTTCAGTCAAAGCAATATCAAACAATTCACCTAAAAATGAACCAGAATCAATAATATCTTGAGTGTGACTTCTTATATCATCAGCAATGTTATCTTCAGAAGCAGAAGAATTAATTACATCAGTTAATCTTCTAAAACTAGCAATATTATCTTTAATACCTGGTGATGAATACTCATTATCACTAAGAGAATCTAAATAACAAACAGCTTCATGCTTGTCAGGAATAATTCCGTTATACCAATAATTATCATAAAAAGATAACAACATCCCTATTGCTGTATATCCGCAAATACCATCAAGATTTTCAATAATGTTATTGTCTAAATTTTTGAAATACTCTCTCACAAAATTCTTTTGTGTATAAAATTTTCCGCAAGGAATTTTGATAGACGGAGGAATTATTTCAATTCCAAAATCAGGAATAATTCCAAAACCATCAGTAGTATCTTCATCTTCTGGTGAAACATCTGTCTTACTAGAATAATAAAGAGATACATCAGTTATTTTTCTTTTCACAGGTACCGATGACTCTGCAAAAGTGCCAAAAGGTAAAATGGCTAACAATAAATGGATACGCTTTTTCATTTCCAGTTCTCCTTTTTTTAAAAGTAACAAATTAAAAACAACGTGTCAATTTATTTTTTGTTTCTATAAACTCAGACGTATCCTATACAATTGAATAAAACACAAAGTCTAAAAAAGATTATTTGAAATATATCAAACCAGACACAAACCCTTGTTACTTTTCAAAAACTATGGTAAATCTCAAGCATTTATTTAGAATTCAAATAATCAAAAACCAACTTAGAAGCTTTGGAAAACACCGAATACTTCTTCCAAGCTAAATAGAGACCTGCTTCAATTTTTGGGGCTAGAGGTATGAATGTTAAATTAGTTCCTGAAGTTGGAATAACGTTTTCTAACAACATAGCTATTCCCATATTCTCTTCTATCATGATTCTTGTAGTATTCATCATTAAATCGTGCTTAGATACAATATTTAACTTATTAATGTCATATCCGAGCTTTGAAGATATCTCTTTCTTTTCTAATGCTTGTCTAGAGCAGAGGAGCTCTTGATCCTTTAAATCTTCAATTCTAACTTCCTCTTTTGTTGCCAAAGGATTATCGTTGCGCATTAATAAGCCCCATCTGCTTTTACTTGACAAAGCAATATAATCATATTTTTCTGCAGGTGATGCACCGACAAAAACACCAAAATCTGCAATACCTTTATCTAGTAACTCGCTGACATATTCATAGTTTCCAGTATAGAAGTTAAAATGAACATCAGGGTAATCTAAATGAAGCTTCTTTAAGGCCTTAATGAGAATTGATATTCCTTCAACTTCCCCGCACGCGAAAGTAATATCTCCTGCAATCTTATCATCTGAATAAAGAAATGCTGCTTCTAAAGAATCGGTTAAATTAACAATTTCTTGCGCTTTTTTACGGAAATACTCTCCTTCTTCTGTCAAAGTGATTTTTCTATTCCCCCTAACAAAAAGCTTTTTCCCTAATTCCTCCTCTAAACTCGACAACTGCTTAGATAGCGAAGGTTGAGACACATGCAACACCTTGCTTGCCCCTGTGATACTCTCTTCTCTTACAACACTTAGAAAATAACGTAAAACTCTATATTCCATCTTCCGCTCCTATAACTAAAACTTATATATGTCTATTCAATATAAATATTATGCATATTCAAGACTTTATATTACAATGCTTTTGAAAGGTATTATGAACTGCAAATTATCAGAATGCTTGAAAGATATCGGAATTAATAATCTAAAAGCTATTAAGATTAAAGATGACTTATCTAAAGGACTTTATAATACAGCTCTAAAAGAGCTTTTAGAAGAAAGGCGCAGGATTGTCAAAAAGCTCAATAGCTGTGAATCTAAACTCCAATGTCTTGATTACATAATCAGAGAAATCAAAAAAACACAGAGAAACTAATTGAGCATTTTTCAAAGATTATTGAGTTAACTTTAGTAAAATAGTTTAGAGGAAACATATGAACAAGATTGAAAATAGAAATTTTCCACACGAAAGAGATCTCTACGGATTAAAAGATACCGAAGTAATTAACTGCACATTCAAAGGAATCGAAGATGGAGAATCGGCTTTAAAAGAGTGTGATAACATCGCTTTAGATTCCTGCTACATGGATTTAAGATACCCTCTCTGGCACGATAGAGGTTTAACGATTAGAAACACTCAGATGACACCAAACTGCCGCGCTGCCCTCTGGTATTCTTCTAACATCGCTATTGAAAATAGCAAGCTCCACGGAATCAAAGCTTTAAGAGAGTGCCAAAATACCGTTATTTCCAATTCAGATATCGATTCTCCGGAGTTCGGATGGAAGTGCTCAGATATTAAGATTAATTCATCTTCTCTCCATTCTGAATACCTGTTTTTCGAATCGAAAAACATTGTCTTAGACAACGTGAAATTCAATGGAAAATATTCTTTCCAATACGTTAATAATCTAGTTATTTCAAATTCGGAACTAGATACCAAAGACGCTTTCTGGCACGCTAAAGACGTCGTTGTTTCTGATTCTATTGTCAAAGGTGAATACCTAGCTTGGTTTTCTGAGAATCTAACTTTCATTAACTGCACCATTATAGGAACTCAGCCTCTTTGCTTCTGCAAAAATCTCAAGCTCATTAACTGCAAGATGGTCGATACTGACTTGTGCTTTGAATATTCTGAAGTTGAAGCGAATATCGTATCTTCTATCACTTCAGTTAAAAACCCTTATAAGGGGATCATTGAGGCGGATTCTATCGGCGAAATAATCTTAACAGAAGATAGCAAATACCCTTGCTTAGCAAAAATAATACAGCGAAACAAAAAATCTCAATAAAAAACAGAATATATGAAAAATAGCCAGGAACTAACCTGGCTATTTTAATAAGCGTAGATTTGCAGGGCTTCAGAAAAATAATCTCTCAAGCGATTTTTTAAATCTAAAGGATAAATAACTCTCGCCTCACTCCCAAAGTTGCAGAAGTATTTAAACAGTTGCTCTTGCGAACAGGAGAACACGTAAGTGTTTCCGTTTATCGAATCAGGAATCGGACGATAAATGTAGTTTTTGTTAAACATCTTTACGCCCTTTTTCGTCAAAACTATTTCGGTTCTTACTGAGTGTGTGTGGTCTAATAAGCGAGGATCGTTATCTTGGAACTTTTTAAGCTGAAGATAGACTTCGTGCGGAAATATGCTGTCTTCATATATAACCATAACCTTAGATATTGTCGACAAGCGATAAAAGACAATCTGATCTTCATAATCCGTCCCCAAAACGTAAATGTGCGTCTCCTCTAAAGGGGTGAACAAAGCAAACGGCTGGATCTTAATCGGCTGACCAGTATCGGTCAATCCAAATTCAATATAAGCTCTTTTGTGCTCCAATATAGCCTTGTTTAAATACTGATAAACAGATTTAAATATAATGGCTTCGCGCTGATCCGCCATGAGGTGGGTATAAGAAGTAAATAAGCGGCGGAAATAATCAGAAAGCGATGTTCCCTTAGGTAAAGAAGCCTGTATTTCTTGGATAGTTTTAGAAGACTCTTTGGTTGGTTTAAAAGCCAAAGCTTCTGAATAGAGTTCTTTTTTACCTTTGAGATAAAAAGCGTCTAACTTAATAGCAATAGTCTTGGAAATGTCTTTTTTCAATTCGGCAGAAACGTCTTTCCATTTGCTCAATTCATTGCTGACAATCTTATACCGCTGTTCTTCTTTCAACGAGAACTCTTCATGGTAAGAAAGAATCAAGGTGTTGATAAAAGCGTTGCGGTTTTTCGAACCGTCTTTCTTAACGAAGGCGAAATTATACGCGTCTTTATCTAAAGATTGAATAACTGATTGAGGTAAATTAACTTTAATTTTTTCTTCCATTTTTATACACCAATTAAGTATAAGAAAAACGCAGAGAGAAACTCAATCTTTCTGCGTTTTAGCTTTGTTTTTAATCTACCGTAAGATACCTTACTTAATAATTTCAGTAACGGTACCGGCACCAACGGTACGACCACCTTCACGGATGGAGAACTTGGTACCTTGTTCGATAGCGACCGGGTGGATCAATTCGACAGTTAAGTCAACGTTGTCACCAGGCATGACCATCTTGACATCATCAGGAAGGTTGATAACACCAGTGATATCGGTAGTTCTGAAGTAGAACTGCGGACGATAGTTGTTGACGAAACCAGTGTGACGTCCACCTTCTTCTTTAGTCAAGACGTAAACGTGGCACTTAAATTTGGTGTGAGGGGTAACAGAACCCGGAGCAACCAAGACTTGACCACGGACGACATCATCTCTGTCAACACCACGGAGCAAGACACCGACATTATCGCCAGCTTCAGCGTAATCGAGGGTCTTACGGAACATTTCCAAACCAGTAACAACAGCGGATTTAGTCGGACGGATACCAACGATTTCCAAAGTGTCACCGAGTTTGCACTTACCGCGTTCGACACGGCCGGTAACAACGGTACCACGACCAGTGATAGTTAAAACGTCTTCGACAGCGAGTAAGAAAGGTTTGTCATCATCACGAGCCGGATCAGGAATATAAGCATCGACAGCATCCATGAGCTTCATGATGTTAGCCATTTCGGTAGGATCACCATCGAGAGCCTTGCGGGCAGAACCGCAGATGATAGGAACTTCGTCACCAGGGAATCCGTACTTGTTGAGCAAATCACGGACATCCATTTCGACTAAATCGATTAATTCCTTATCATCGACTAAGTCAGTCTTGTTAATCCAAACAACGATGTAAGGAACACCAACCTGACGAGCTAATAAGACGTGTTCACGGGTCTGAGGCATAACACCATCAGTAGCCGCAACAACTAAGATAGCGCCATCCATCTGAGCAGCACCGGTAATCATGTTCTTGATGTAGTCAGCGTGTCCCGGGCAGTCGACGTGAGCGTAGTGTCTCTTGGCAGTTGAATATTCGATGTGAGCGGTATTGATAGTGATACCTCTGGCTTTTTCCTCCGGAGCCGCATCGATTTGGTCATACTTCATCTCCGTAGCACCACCCTGTTGGGCGAGAACTTTGGTGATGGCCGCAGTTAAAGTGGTTTTACCGTGGTCAACGTGACCGATGGTACCAATATTAACGTGGACTTTACTTCTATCAAACTTCTGTTTTGCCATTATATGAAATCCTCCATTAAATTTCTATTGTAATATAGCATACAAAGCCTTTTATTTTCAATAAGCGTATGAGGCCTACTCAGAGCGCTTTTTGATAATTTCAGCTTGAATAGTCTTCGGAACTTCCGAATAGTGATCAAAGCTCATAGTGTAAATACCACGGCCTTGAGTCATAGCGCGCAAATCCGAGATGTAACCAAACATATTGGCCAAAGGAATCATAGCGGTAATAACTTGAGCATTACCGTGGGAATCCATGCCTTCAGTTTGACCACGGCGGGAAGAAATATCACCTAAAACGGTACCTAAGTAATCGTTCGGAGTGGTAATTTCAGCTTTGACAACCGGTTCGAGAATAACCGGGTCACACTTGCCAGCAGCAGCTTTTAAAGCTAAACCAGCAGCAATCTTATAGGCGGCTTCCGAAGAGTCGACATCGTGGTAAGAACCATCAAATAAGGTAGCTTTGATATCGATAGCAGGATAACCAGCGATAAGTCCGCGGTTCATAGCTTCAACTAAGCCGTCGCAGGTAGGTTTAATGTATTCTTTCGGAACGACACCACCAGTGATAGCATCAACAAACTGGAATCCCTTACCAGGGTTCGGTTCAAAGCGAATCCAAACGTCACCATATTGACCGTGACCACCAGACTGTTTGACGTATTTACCTTGGCATTCGGCAGCTTGGCGAATGGTTTCGCGATAAGCAACCTGCGGGGCGCCAACCTTAACGTTGACTTTGAAGTCTTCGCGTAAACGGGTGACGTTGACATCGAGCTGAAGTTCTCCGACACCAGCGATCAAAGACTGACCAGTTTCAGCATTGGTGTAGAAGTGGAAAGTCGGATCTTCTTCAACTAACTTCAACAAAGCTGCAGTCATCTTATCCATATCAGCCTTAGAAGCCGGTTCAATAGCTTCAGAGATAACCGGTTCAGAGAACTGGATAGATTCGAGCTTAACGATGCGCGATTCATCGCATAAGGTGTCACCAGTTGAAGTGTTCTTCAAACCGACAACAGCACCGATTTCACCAGCCTTGAGTTCTTCAACATCTTCGCGGTGGTTAGCGTGCATTAAGACCAAACGAGACAAACGCTCTTGAGCACCCTTGCTTGAATTGTAGATGTATGTACCAGCCTTCATAACGCCGGAATAGAGACGGACGAAAGTTAAACGTCCAACGAAAGGATCGGTAGTAATCTTGAAAGCTAAGGCAGCTAAAGGTTCTTTGACATCAGCGTGGCAAACAACTTCATTGCCATCTTTATCATGACCGACAGCCGGCGGAGTATCGATAGGAGAAGGAAGCAAATCGACAACGCGGTCAAGCAAGAGACGAACACCCTTGTCTTTGTAAGCGGAACCGCATAAAACCGGGAACAAATTACCAGTCATGGTTCCTTTTCTGAGGGCCGCAGTCAATTCTTGATTGTTGACTTCTTCACCTTCCAAAGCCTTCATCATGATGTCTTCGTCGTAGTTAGCGGCTTTTTCAATAAGCTCTTGACGAAGCTCAGCAATCTTATCTTTATATTCTTCTGGAATTTCAATCTCAGAAGGAGGATCGGTGGGTTTAGGTTTATCGTAGAGATAAGCCTTCATGTTCAAGATATCAATAATACCCTTGAAATCAGAAGACAAACCGATCGGATATTCGATAACGACGTATTCAGCACCCAACTTCTCTTTAATAGATTTGTAAGACATTTCGAAGTCCGCACCGATAGCGTCTAACTTATTGACGAAAACGATACGCGGAACATTGTATTTCGAAGCCTGTCTCCAAACCGTTTCAGTTTGCGGTTCAACGCCGTTTTTACCGTCTAAGACCGTAACAGCGCCATCTAAGACACGCAAGGAACGTTCGACCTCAGCAGTGAAGTCAACGTGTCCCGGAGTATCGATGATATTGATGCGGTGGTCTTTCCAGAAGCAAGTGGTAGCCGCAGATTGAATGGTTATACCACGTTCCTGCTCCTGCTTCATGAAGTCCATAGTGGCAGCACCATCGTGAACTTCACCGATGTTGTGAGTTTTACCGGTGAAGAACAAGATACGTTCTGTCGTAGTAGTTTTACCGGCATCGATGTGAGCCATGATACCGATATTTCTGACTTTCTCAAGCGGATAAATATTTTTTTCGGCCATATTCTAACTCTTTTCTCGTTATTAGAAACGGTAGTGGGCGAAAGCCTTATTAGCTTCAGCCATCTTGTGGGTATCTTCTCTCTTCTTAACAGCGCCACCAGTGCCGTTAGCGGCATCTAAGATTTCACCAGCTAACTTATCTTCCATGGTCTTTTCACCTTTGCGAAGGCGAGCGTAGGAAACTAACCAACGCAAGCCCAAAGTAACTCTGCGCTCATCGCTAACTTCAGTCGGAACCTGTAAGTTTGAAGCACCGACACGTCTGGCCTTCAATTCGAGTTCCGGCATGATATTGCCGATAGCGATTTCGAAAACTTCCATAGCGGGTTTACCGGTCTTAACCTCAACCTTTTTGAAAGCGCCATAGAGGATCTTTTGAGCAGTTCCTCTCTTACCATCTAACATGATTTTGTTAATCAAACGAGTGACGAGTTTCGAATTGTAAATAGGATCGGGATAAACGTCGCGTTTGAGAGATTTTCCATTCTTACGAGGCATGGTTCATTTCTCCTTTCATTACTTAGAGGCGACGCCGCCGTCTTTCTTAGTACCGTAAAGCGAACGTCCCTGTTTGCGGTTTTCAACGCCGAAGCATTCTAAGGCACCGCGGATGATGTGATAACGGACACCCGGAAGATCCTTAACACGACCGCCTCTAATTAAAACGGTCTTGTGTTCCTGCAAGTTGTGTCCCTCACCGCCGATATAAGCGGTGACTTCGTAGCCGTTAGTCAATCTGACTCTGGCGTACTTACGCAAAGCGGAGTTAGGTTTCTTCGGAGTCATGGTACCAACACGGGTGCAGACGCCGCGCTTTTGCGGAGCGTATTGGATGTGTTCTTTCTTATTCAAAGAATCCCATCTCTTCCCCAAAGCAGGAGCCGTGGACTTTTCAGCAATCTTGACTCGGCTATTGCGAACTAATTGGTTAATAGTAGGCATATTTTCCCCTTTCAATAATTGTTTCTTCACACGTTACCGGGCGTATCGCCAAGCTTACGCGATAGGTCCCAGACAAAGTCCGTGCGTTTAAAAGTATATGGATATAAAACCCATAAGTCAATAGAAAAAACAAAAAATGTACGCCCGGAAGCGTGTGCAGAATGTTCCCTTTATAATAATAGGATAAATAGGTCTCTAGTTTTTAATATCTTCCCTGCTTCTTTTGCGATAGCTAGAAGGAGTCATACCAAGGTGCTTTTTAAAAGCTATAGCAAAATAGTTAGCATCTGAGAAGCCGATCTTTAAACTAATGGAAGAAAGAGCTTCATCGGTGTAAGTCAAATAATAACAAGCGGCGGCTATTCTCTTTTTCAAAACTATTTGCATAGGAGATTCAGACAAGTGGCGTTTAAACAGTTTGCACAATTCAGAAGAAGAGAGACCAACTTCGTGAGCGATGTCTTTTAAATCGATATCCGATGAGTAGTTTTTATTAATAAAAGCCATAGCTAATTTAACGATCTTAGTTTTGGAATTGGGATTAGTAATATTGTTTTCTAAATTGAGAGACAAATTGCGAATTAAAATCAACCATGCGTCTAAAAGCATGATTTTGACCGCAATCTCATACCCGTTCTTTTTAGCGAAGTAATGTTTAGCAACTTCATTATACGCTGTGAAGCACTTTTCTCCCCATCCAGTCGATGGAATACTTATGTAGCTTATTGAAGATCTGACAATAGGGTTAACATACTTCTCTTCAATTGAAGAGTTTTTATATCCGTAAAGCAAAACAGGATTAAAAACAATGCAAAGAATCTGAGAAGAAGGATAATCCGCATGCTTGACGATGTGAACGACATCAGAATTAATAATCAGGCTCTCACCTTGTCTAACAATGATATCTTGGTTGTTGCAAGAAACAACGATATCGCCTTTCAAAGCAACGACGATCTCAATTTCGTTGTGATAGTGAGGAACAGACGTCCTGTTTGTAAAAAATTCGTCTCGATACACCGCGATGGGAAATTCCCAATTTGATCGCTCGATAGAATCTTTCAGTTCGCTAATTTCCATCATAACAAAATTATACTAAGAAACCGCTTTATAAGCAAAAAAGAAAGGCTCATTCTCGTTTTGAAATAGCGATGCGTTATTTCTGAAAACATTTTCATCAAAAATCTTTACAATTTTATTCTTTGCGCACAACTTTTTCTCCCACCCGCGCATATTGAGTTTCTAAACCTCATTCAAAAAAATCAAAAGTTTGGTTTTCACAACTCAATTCACGTTGTTTCACGTGAATAAAAAACAAATGTTTAAAAGATGACAATTGATTGAGTTAACGAGTTTAAGTTACTAAATTACTACTAAACAAAAAAAGTCAATAGCATTGTTAAAAAAAGAAAATGAAACAAGGCTTTTTATGTAATTTTTGGGGTTTGACAACCTAATTTTGCGCCGGTATTCTAGTGATACGCACTAAGAATGCGAAAGAAAACCAAAGGGGGACAAGCATGGTTA
>JADING010000098.1 GCA_017694135.1 Candidatus Scatoplasma merdavium | reverse complement strand
CAAGCCACTAGCCATGCCATTTTTAAATGAATAGTATTCAGCGCTTTTTTCTTGATAAGCACTAATTCTCATTACGTCAGAAGCGCCAAGCCCAAACATTCCTCTCACGCGGTCGAAAGATTCGCCGCGATTGTTGTCTCCGCCTCTAACAGAAAAGATCCTTGTTAAAGTTTCTAAACTCATACCTTCAGCATTATCAATTACACGCAGCGTATATTTTTCTTTGTTTTTTCTTTGAGGTTTATGGAGTTCAATACGAACAATTCTTTCTCCTAAAAAATTATTAATACGGCTATAAGAATCTAATGAATTTGTTATTAATTCTGCAATTTCTCTATAAAGATCACCATCAAATCTCTCATTTATATTGCGGCCAACTAAACGTTGCGCATCTCTTACAATAATAATATTATCTTTGTTTTCCATATCATTTTAATCCTTTCTCCGTATTTTTTTTCTTTTCGGAAAATGCTTTTAAAGATAATTCAATTTTCGATATTAAATCGGCGCAAGATTCATCTTCAATTGTTTTTGCATATTCTTTAATTTTTTTGCATTGTGATAATAAATAGTCGATACGGGTAAATGGTATAACCTTAAATAGTTTCCAAATTATTGATTCTGAATAGTTAGGATTTTTTAAGTATTCTTTGTATATATTTGATTCTGTTAAATCGCGATATTCTTTGCTGCTAAGCTTAATTTTTGTAATATCGTGGTTAGCGATGTTTCTATTGCTTGTGAAAGCACTGCCTTTCAATCCATCACTCACTTGTTTTGCTAAGGCAAGACCTTGTTCAGTTAAAACGTAACTTGTATTTGGTTTCCCAGTCGCTAAGTTTCTTTCACTTGGCCTTAAATGCATTAATGTTCTATTTAATCCTGCTATATCAGGATATTCAGGGTAATCGCTAGAAAGTTTAAATTCTTCGGGGAAAAACTTATAGCAAGCAACACAAACATTGTCAAAAGTAGTAGGTATATTGTTATTTGCTAAATAGTAGATGGTATATACCGCCATTTTTTCGCGCGAGGAAATACCAGCATACTCTTCAAATTTAAAAGAATTGAGTTTCTTAATAAAATTAGCGTAATTTTCCATTAAAATTTAAACCTTTCTTTACTGGATCTGAAATCAAACTTGCTTTTAGCTTCATCCAATGCAGCGCTTATTGCCCCAAACATTTTTTCAACTTCTTCTTCTGTGTATTCATAATTGTTTGTATTACTGCAATTTGAAAGAAGTCTAATATCGTCAATTATTTTATTTGTTCGATTAGATGCAATTTTTAAAAAACGATCGCGTCTAATATTTGCCATGCGTCTTTCCTCCTGGTTAAAGTATATACTATATTTTCCTTCTATACAAGGCCACATATACTATATTTTCGAAATATAGTATAAAAACGATAGAGAATTAAAAAGACACCGACCAGTATTGATCTATTAAATCAATGCAGGTGGTGTCTAACTTAAAGATGTTACCTTTAAACCACTAGTAACTTAAATCTATTGGTTTAATTAGTTTTTATTTGTAATTGTGAGTGTTATAAGAAGTGTTAGTTCCATCAGTAACTGAGAGAATGCAGATCTTAAAAGCAGATTTGCTGTTCCAATTGCATAAAGCGACTTCTAAGGTAACTTCTTTTCCGACATAAGAATCTAACCAAGCGTATTGACTAGAACTATTTTGGTAAGTTTGAAGTGATTTGTTACCATCGTTGATTTTGTAAGGAATATAGTCTTCACCTTTAGTGATAGTTGCAGTGACTGTATAAATTTCAGCAGTATGAGAAGTTTCGGATGTATTTAAACCCGCTAAATATTCAACATCTTTATCTTTGATAAAAGATGTAGTGGGGTAATCGGTATTCTCTTGGAGATTAGCAAATACAGTCGCGTTATCAACAACGATTTGAGTCTTAGAAGGATATTTTCCGACAGTGTCGCGTGTTCCTTTGATGATGACTGTGTCACCCATTTCAAAAGATTCAGTGAACATGTCTTTAGAGTTAGCGGCACGGACTGCAATAGCACCAGTTTCATCAATTAAATAGAAACCAGATTGGTTAATAAGAGAAGGACCAGCAATGCCTTTGATGGTAACTTCAGTTGAATCGCTAGCTTCAATGGCTTCTTTAACAGTCTCAGTTTCCATTGAAGAGACATCGATGGTTTCAATGTTTAATTTAACTGAATATGAAGCGTAACCTTCTAATGTAGCTGAAATAGTAAGTTCCGCTTCTAAGTTGCTTTTAGTAGTGTGGAAGTGGACTCCGTCTGACTGGGTTTCAAAATAAGCGGCGTCTTTATTTGAAGATTCATATGTCAGTTGAACGTTAGCAATGCCCAAATCTTCGTTAGAGTAAGTAGAAGGGAGAACTAAGTCAGGATCGTTAAAATACTGCTCATCAAACTGATCTTTGATTTCGTAGTTGATAGTGTATTTAGTTGCGTCGTTTAAATCGAAGTTTAAACCGGTACTTTCAATTTCAATAGGAACTAATCTCCAGAAACCAGAGCTCTGCTTAAATCCGGCGTTTAACGGGCTGTAATAGAGCGTGACATATTGGTTTTCGTATTGATCTAACCAAGTGTAATCTTTTCCGTTAGCTTGGGTGTAGACATAAGAACCAGTTTCTTTATCGATATCGTTAATGTAGTAGTTAGTATATCCACCAGCTTGATCAGCGTTAGTTCTATCAACGGTAATATAGGCTTGAGACTTGTAAACTTTTCCGGCGATATCTTCGCTGACAGGAGTCTCTAAGAGTTCTTTAACAGTTATTTCTTCAGCGAAAGAATAATCTATCTTAGCGCTGTTATCAGTGTGAGAAATTACTGTTACATCAGTGAGCTGATTCGAACCGTTGTAGGAGAATTCTTCCGCCGAATATTGATCATCTTCAGCGATGAAATAGTCTTTAGTACCAGTGAGTTCGACATCTTGGTGGAGCTTAACAGTATTTGCGGCGACGTTATCGTAGACGTAGATTGAACCAGTGCTGTCCGCTAATAAAAAGGCGACTGGTTGCATCTTGTAATTGTAAGTAAAACTCAACACGCGCCCTTTGACACGGAGTAAATCACCTTTTTCAGCTTTTCTAGCTTCAGCGACACTGACAGATTTATATTCGGAAATATCAGGTTTCTCGTGAGTGAAATCAATGATCCATCCAGAATATATTTCTGCTTCTCCTTTATATGTCTGCAAGTTTCCATAAAGGGTAACTTCATCGCCAGCAACGGGCTTTTCTTCAAGGGCAGAGTATCTTAAACTTCCATCAGCAGAATAAGTTCCATAAACATCTAATTCACCTGTTTCATCTTCAATTACCATTCCACCGTACTGCGCATCGGTAATAGTCTTAATAGTGGCTTTAATGTAATAGCGTTCTTCAGAAGGGGAAGAAGTGTAGTTTTTAGCGATTTCCTTAAGTTCAGCGACAGTGTGATAAGTTATAGCTTCTGAAGATGAAGAAGATTCTGAAGATTGGCTAGATGAACTTCCAGACGAAATTTCAGAATTAGAAGAACCTTCTGATGAAGATACTTCAGAAGAAGATGATTCTGATGAAGACACCTCTGATGAAGAGCTTGCTTGATCATCGCATCCTACTAAAAGAAGCGGAGCCAGAAGCAAAAGTAGAGACAGCTTTTTGTTTTTCATATTTTCCTCCTAAATCTGATCAACAAAAAAAGACGCTGCAATTAGAGCGCCTTCAATTGATACTGTTGATGAAAACTGTTACAGAATCAGCTAACGATAAGTAGAAATTAGTAACAATTATTCTCATACTGTATCTTATGGTCTGTTGACCAAGATAATAATATAGCACTTATTTTCTACGGTTTGTAAATGTTTTTTTTACGAGTTTTACGTTTCTTTAATTAAAGTTAAAGATATCAACAATGTTAATCAAATATTTAGTCAAGATAATAAAAAATATCGGTCAATGCGCTGATTTCAAGGATTCCATCGTTATTTTCACCTGGATAATCAGTTATATAACAAGGATTAAACGAGCATTTTTTAGTCTCTAATAAAGTTGGATAAGAATCTTCAATCACTAGACATTCGCAAGGGGAAAGATGAATAGATTCGCAGGCTTTTAAATATATTTCAGGATTAGGTTTGAACCTGTTTAAACTCTTTGGATCAAAAACAGAAGCGAACTTATCTTCTAAACCAATCTTTTTCAATATGTCTTTGGCTTGGTAGTTAGAAGAGCATAGAATGCAGGTGATACCTAATTCTTTTGCTTGAGATAAAGCTTCATCGGCTCTGAATATGACTTTATTAGGATTTAATTCATCTATGTAATTTTGATAGTATTGGTTCTTTCTTTGTCGAAGTTTGGTTTTTTCTTCCTCAGTAAACTCTCCAGGTGAATTTTCTAGAACAATATCTAGAGAAGTGGTGTGAGAAACACCTTTCTGCCTTACTGACTGTTCTTTAGTATATGGAATAGAAAAATCATCGCAGGCTTGTTTCCAAGCTAAATAATGATACGAATAGGGGATGATAACTCCATCTAAATCAATGAGAAAGGCTCTGACGTTTTTCATTTTGCTTTTTGCTTACTCTTTTTGATTTAGCCTTCTTTTTTAAGTATGGAGGATTTTGTCTAACTGAAGAATCAAAGGTCTCAAAATAATCTAATGCGGAAGGTTCTACAGCCTTTCTAACTTCAACTTTCTCAGGTTTTACCAGTTGTTTTTTGACTTTTTCTAAGTGATACTTAGCTTTCTTTTCAACTATTTTTTTCGATTCGAATGATTTCATGTTCATCAAAGCTTTGACACATTGATCGTTTTCTGCTCTTAAGAGCAATTGGCGCTTTTGAACAATCTGATAAAAGGTCTCTGAGTCTAAAGTGCCGATTGGCTTAATGTCTTTGAGGGGGAAAGAATAAATGTTATCGCAATAGGCGAAAGAATCTTTATCTAAAAAGGAGTTTTTTCCTTTGCTTACTTCAATTTGTCTTACTGCTTGTTTGTTATTGGAAGTTATAAGTAGACCGATGATATTTGATTCGGTATTGAGTTCTGGATCGAAAGCTTGATTGTAAACGCAGACAAACGGGTGAATCTTAGCTTGTTTAGTAAACTGATCGTAGTGCTTTGCTAAAAATACTGTTCCAGGGTAAACGACATTGTTTTTATTTTCCATTATTTCTCCTTATTTACCGGTAGAGCCGTATCCGCCTTTGCGAACTGAGTCAGTTTCATCATCATCGGTTTTTAAGAATTTGACAAAAATGGCTTGGGCTATTCTTTCGTCTTTTTCCAATGTTACTACGCTATCTGACATATTAACTAGATTAATAAGAATCTCCCCTTCGTTAGCTTCATTGTTGAAATAGTCAGAATCAATGACTCCGACTGAGTTAGCTAACATCAGCTTCTTTTTCTTGAAAAGGGAAGAGCGGGCAAAAACTAAAAGGACTTCGTCAGAAGGGAATTCGGCTTTGATACCAGTTCTTACAAGTTTGTTCTCTTTAGGTTGTATTGTGGTTTCTTCATAGCACGATAGATCGTACCCAGCTGAGGCTAGAGTAGAGCGAGCTGGTAAAGATGCATCAGGGCAACTAGAAACGCAAAAAAATTTTCTATTCATACGAAAAATAGTTTAGCACAACTTTCAGTCTTCTTTAGACCATCCTAATGACATTTTGACAGCTTTTTTCCACCTTTTGATTAATTTCTGCCTTTCGATTTCTCCTAATTTAGGACTAAAGGAAGTGTATTCTTTTTCTCTGCTTAATATGTCATTGAGGCTGAAGGCTCCGGCTTGGATACCAGCTAGATAAAAAGCTCCTAGTGCTGTCGATTCTTTGTTTGGGCTTTTAAGGACGTAGATGTTAGAAATATCGGCTTGAAATTGCATGAGGAAATTGTTTGCTGAACACCCTCCGTCGACTTTTAAACCATCGATTTGTAAGCCGGTGTCTTTTCTTAAGACTTCGAGAAGGTCTTGAATCTGATAAGCTATCGATTCTAAGCTGGCACGAATTATCTCTTCTCTCGTGGTGCTCCTTGTTAAGCCAAAAACGGTTCCTCTTGCATACATGTCCCAATACGGTGCACCTAAGCCAGTAAATGCTGGAACAATGTAAACTCCGTTAGATGATTTAGCTTTTAATGCAAAGTATTCACTGTCAGCTGGATCGTTAATGAAACGCATGTTTTCTTTAAGCCATTTAACTAGCGCACCAGCAATGAAGACTGAACCTTCTAACGCGTAAGACGGTTTTTCTTTTTCGGTTTGAGCAGAAAGGGTGGTAATAAGTCCAGATGAGGAAACTGGTTTAGTATCTAAAGTGTTAATTAAAACGAAACCGCCAGTTCCATAGGTGCATTTTGCTTCGCCTTTTTTAAAGCAATTTAGTCCAAATAAAGATGACTGTTGATCTCCGACTAAAGCGCAGATTTTGATTTTCTGATTAAAAAGCTCAACTTCACCGTAATCTGAGGAAGAAGGGCAGACTTCTGGTAAGCAAGAAATAGGTACTTTAAAAAGCTTGCATAAATACGGGTCCCAGCAGAGTTTTTCAATATCGAAAAGCATGGTGCGGGAGGCGTTAGTATAATCGGTTTTAAAGATCTTTCCTTTGGTAAGGCGGTAAGTTAAATACGTGTCGATAGTTCCGAAAAGCAAGTCGCCGTTTTTTAAAGCTTCTTTTGCTTCAGAAACGTTATCTATTATCCATTCCATCTTCGAAGCAGAGAAGTATGAATCGGGAATTAATCCGGTGGTTTTATGGATGTATTTGCTTAATGAGCTATCTTTTCTAATTTCTTCGATTCTTTCTGCGGTTCTTCTGCATTGCCAAACTATAGCGTTGTAAAACGGCTTGCCATCTTTTTTAGAGAAAGCTACTAGGGTTTCGCGTTGATTGGTAATGCCAATTCCTAAACATGAAGAAATGTCTATTGAAGCCTTGGTGTAGGCTTCAATAATAGCTGAGTAAGCATCAGCGTAAATTTCCATTGGATCGTGTTCAACCCAACCTGATTTAGGGTAATACTGATTGAAATCTTTTTGAACGGAAACTAAAACGTTTCCGCTTAAGTCGTAAACTATTGCTCGAGTCGAAGTTGTGCCTTGATCAAGCACACAGATAGTTTTCACTATCTCACCTCTTTTAAAGTGTAACCGGCTTCTTCTACAGCTTTTTTGTAAGTTTCAAAATCGAGCTTAGTTTTAGTTTTGACTTCTGCGAGTCCGCTTTTATGATCAACTGATTTAACTTTAACACCGAGTTTTTCTAAAGCTTCTTTGACGTGATTAGCGCAGTGAGGGCAGCTCATTCCTTCAATGACTAACTCTTGGGTTTCAGATTTAAATAACATTTTTACTTGTCTCCTTATCATTATTGTAATTCTTTCTTTTGAAAAAATTTAAGCGCAACGCATTTAAAACGACTGTTACTGAGCTAAGAGCCATAGCTAAGGAAGCAATCATTGGGTTCAAAGTGATATTAAGCGGAGCAAAAGACAGGCATCCAGCTGCTAAAGGAATAGCGATGGCATTGTAAAAGAAAGCCCAGAAGAGATTTCCTTTAATTGTTCTTACTACGTGTTTAGATAGTTCAATAGCAGAAACCACATCTGCTAAATCTGAACGTATTAAAACGATATCGGCGCTATCTAAAGCGACATCGGATCCAGCTCCGATTGCCATACCGACATCGGCTTGAATCAAAGAGGGAGAATCGTTAATTCCATCCCCGACCATGCAGACTTTTTTACCTTCTTGCTGGAGTTTTTTTATGACATCAAGTTTTTGATCTGGTTTAACATCTCCGATGTAATGTTCGATTTCAGATTTTGAAGCGATGTATTTAGCGGCATTGATATTGTCCCCAGTAAGCATATAGACATCGCGGTCGAGATTTTTTAAGTCTCTGACTGCTTGCAAAGAAGTTTCCTTTAAAGAATCGGAAATACCAATGTAACCTACGTAATTTCCGTTCTTGATAACAAACATGACCGTTTTACCTTGATTAGAGAGATTTTGATAAGCTTTTTCAGCATCAGCAGTTAAATAATTTAGACACATTTTTTTATTGCCGATTAAATAAGCGTCATCCTCAATTTGACCTTTGATACCTTCGCCGGGAACGTAAGTGAAACTACTTACATCTTTAAAAGGAATGTTATTTTTACTCGCGTAATTGTAAACAGCTTTAGAAAGAGGATGATCGGAACAGTTTTCTAAAGAGCAGATATTAGAAAGCTCTTCTTGCGGAAGAGAAATGTCAGAGACTTCCATGATACCTTTAGTGATCGTCCCGGTTTTATCAAAGACAACAGTATCGATTGAAGCGAGGTTTTCTAAGGCTTCAGCCGATTTAATTAAAATTCCATTTTCTGCTCCTTTTCCAGTACCAACCATGATTGCTACTGGGGTAGCTAATCCTAAGGCGCAAGGACAAGAAATTACTAGGACAGAGATGGCGTAATTGAAGGAGGTATTAACATCAGCTTTGCTAATTATCATCCACACTCCAAATGTAATAAGCGCAATAAGGATAACAACAGGGACAAATATCAAGGCGACTTTATCTACCAATTTAGCAATCTTTGCTTTGGAGTTTGCTGCTTCTTGAACCATGGTAATAATTTTATTTAAAGTTGTATCTTTTCCGATGGTTGTAACTTTAAACACAAAAGTGCCTTGCTTGCAGATAGTTCCAGATATGACCTTGTCATTTTCTTTTTTATATACGGGAATCGCTTCTCCAGAAATGGAAGATTCATCCATTTCCCCATACCCAGATTCAATAATTCCGTCTAAAGGTATTCGGTTACCAGGACGAATGATAATTTTATCACCGATTGCGACCTTCTCAATTTTTTTCGTCACTTCTTTTCCGTTTTCAATAACGTTAGCTTCTTCTGGAGAAAGTTCCATGAGGCGGTAAATTGAAGACATTGTCTTATCCACAGAACGGGATTCAAAATACTTACCTAAAGATACCAGTCCAACGATAGTACCTGCCGATTCAAAATAGATGTTATGCGAAAGGGAGTGAATCATTCCGTTAGGATCGCCGTTAATTGTTAAATAAATAATATAAATAAATGAATACAAACCATACACTACTGAAGCAAAAGAACCGATAGCGATAAGCGAATCCATGTTTGGTTTCAAAGTAATTAGCGCCTTAAAGCCTCTGGTAAAATATCCAAAGTTTAAAGCTAAGATAGGGACTAACAAAACGATTTGAACGGGGATGACAATCAGTGGATCCATGGTAAAAAACCACCAGTTAAAATCGCTAGCAAACATGTGCCACATACAGAAAATCATTAAAGCGGCAGTGAATATTAAAGTGACAATGAGTCTGTTGCGGCGCTTAGTAATTTCAGCCTGCTTTTCTCTCATCATCTCCTTGTAGCTTTTTTCAATGAATATGCTAGCTTTATATCCGGCTTTTTCTACAGCCTGACAAATTTGATCTTCGCTGAGTTGGTTTTCATCAAAGTTGACGACCATGTTTTTTTCTACCAGAGATACATTGCAGTCAACAACACCTTTTAGTTTAGATACAGCTTGATTGACGTGGGCTTGGCAAGACGCGCAGGTCATACCTTCGACTTTGAATTTTTCTTCCATACCTACCTCCGTTACTTTAAATATAAAGTTATTGAATTTTTTTATCATTTCAAACGCTCAAATGTTTTTTAAAAAAAGTTAGCACTTACCACTTGACAGTGCTAAAAAATGGAGTAGAATAAAGTTAGCACTTGAGGAAAGTGAGTGCTAAAAAAACAGGAGGAAACAATTATGGAAAATAGAAACAACAATAATCACGGGAGAAAAAATGAGGTAGGTATGTTTGGACCTTTGTTCTCATCTTTCTTTGATTATCCCGCTTTCAGAGAGGATTCTCATTCGATTATGAAAACCGATATTGCCGAGCACGATGATAGATACGATTTTAACATCGAAGTTCCTGGTATCAAAAAAGAAGATGTCTCTATTAACTTGGAGGATGGTTATTTGACTATTCAAGCTTCGCGTAAGCACGAAGAGACAGAAAACGATAAAAAAGGTCGCTTAATTCGCCAAGAGCGCGCTTACGGAACTTACAGCCGTTCTTTCTATGTTGGTGAGGATGTCAAGGAAACTGATATTTCTGCTAGTATGAACAACGGCTTACTAGAAATATCTGTTAAAAAGCCCGTTGAAGAAAAACCCATCAAAAAATCTATTGAAATTAAGTAAACAGAATTGCATGAACTGTTGAATTAATTTGACCCCTGCAACTGAACGTTGTAGGGGTTTTATTTTTGAATAGGAATTTGCTTATATTAACTGTACCAGACAATTTTGCTGTTTATATTGAAAGCGTTTCTTCTACCGGAGCAAAAATCGATGAATTTGAATATTCTATCGCTCCTAATATGCTTACAATAAGCGAAGATAGCGAAGCTAAACTAAATTACGGCAATGTTCAGCCATTTGATTTTAATGATGCTAACAAAATTTTAAATATTTCAAGTGACGATAACTGCGTTTCTGAATACTATTCAGAGAATATGAAAAACGCTACCAATGAAGGCGCAAAGTTTTCTAAAGAATTAAGCGAAAATACTAACTATTTAAATTTGAAATTTGAATCTTTAGATAGTGCTCCACGTCTTAATATTTACGAAGATCCATCTTACAGCAAAATCAAACTTAATATGTCTCTTTCCGCTTTAGATGGAAAACAACTTAAAAAAGATAACTATAACGTTTATGTCTGATTTAATGTCAAAGAGGAGATCCTTAGTTCTGGCCTCAACTGCCCTTGGGCGGAAAATACTTCTTATTATGTTAGAGATGCTTTAACTTGTTGTTTCTCTTGTTAGTTAGCTGGTACTAGCGTGGTTTTAAACTTCTTTTTTAGCTCTTTTTGGTATAATGAATTAGCGTATGAAGAAAGAAGAAAAGAAAGCAGAAAAGAGCTTTACTCCGATGATGGAGCAGTATCTTGAAGTAAAAAAGAAACACCCTGATTTGATCATACTTTTTAGGCTTGGTGATTTCTACGAGATGTTTTTTGATGACGCTGTTTTAGCTTCTAAAGAACTTCAGTTGTATTTAACAAGTAAGTCAGCTGGAGTTAAAGATAAGGTTCCGATGTGTGGAATACCGCATCACGCTTATTTATCTTACGTGCAAAAGCTGCTGGATAACGGACATAAAGTCGGCATAGTAGAGCAACTTGAGGATCCGAAAAAAGCAAAAGGAATAGTTAAAAGAGACGTCGTGCAAATTATTACTCCGGGAGCAAACTTAGATGTTGAGGGAAACGATCACAACTACATAGCGACCGTTGTTGATTGTTCTTATTCTTACATTGTTGCATACTCTGATTTGTCAACTGGTGATTTAGAAGTTGTAAATGTTAATCACACTTATGAAGATGTTCTCTCTGCTTTGGTTAATTACGAAGTTAAAGAGGTGGTTCTTTCTACTTCTATTGATGCAAAGTTAGTGGAAATTATCCATTCAAATACTAAAATCTGTATCTCTTATTCCAATTCTGACCAAGTTGATATCAGCTTTGAACCTCTTTTTAAATACCTTAAAGATGAGAGGCAAATAATCGCGGTTTCAAAATTGATGAATTACCTTCTTTTGACGCAGAAACGTTCTCTGGATTACTTTAAGCCAGCTGTTAACAGGGTATCGAACAAATATTTGAAACTAGACCATTCTACAAAGACTAATTTAGAGCTCGTAAAGAGTTTGAATGGAGATGGAACTTACGGATCCTTGTATTGGTTGCTTAACGCCACCTCAACTCC
>JADING010000097.1 GCA_017694135.1 Candidatus Scatoplasma merdavium | reverse complement strand
AAGAATAAGTGTTGTAACCTGCTAAGGCGACGCCGAGAATCATAAACAAGACGGCGAAAACGATGTAATAGTAATAGGCTTCAAACAGGTTGCTGCCATAGATGTATTTTGAAACGATGATAAATAGCACGCCAATGATGACTAATATGGCGGAATACACGTATTTCATTATCGTGCTGTGCATGAATATTTCACTTAGAGATTTTTCTTTTTGTTTCATTTTATTCACCTCTGTGAAATATATTAGCACAATTTTTTATATTCGAGAAAGCGCTTAACATTTTTCTTATAAACTTTTTAAGCGCTTTAAGAGCGATTGCTCATAAAAGCTTGGTTTTTCAAAGGTTTTTTAAATAAGACTAGTATATAATCACGGCTGGAGGTAACCTTTATGGAAGAAGAAAGATTACTTGAAGAAAGTGAGAAATTATCAGAATTAATTAAACGAGTAAGAGAGGCTCAAAAAGAGTATTCGACCTATTCTCAAGAGCAGGTTGACGCTATTTTCCGCGCCGCTGCAATTGCTGCCAATAAAGCGAGAATTCCTTTGGCAAAAGAAGCGGTTGAAGAGACAGGTATGGGAATACTTGAAGACAAGGTTATTAAAAATCACTTTGCTGCTGAATATATCTATAACGCTTATAAGGATGCTAAAACTTGTGGGGTTATTGAAGAAGATGAATCATCAGGGTATGAAGTTATAGCTGAACCTATCGGCGTTCTAGCTGGAATTGTTCCTACTACTAATCCTACCGCTACAGCTATATTTAAGTCGCTATTAGCATTAAAGACGAGAAACGCTATTATTTTCTCCCCACATCCCCGTGCTAAAAAGTGTACTATTGATGCCGCTAAAACAGTTTTGGAAGCGGCGGTTAAGGCCGGAGCTCCAGAAAATATTATCGCTTGGATTGAAGAACCTTCGATTCAATTGTCATCTCAACTTATGAAATCTTGCGATTGCATCTTAGCAACCGGTGGTCCTGGTATGGTTTCATCGGCTTATTCTTCCGGCAAACCGGCAATCGGTGTCGGAGCTGGCAATGCCCCAGTTATTATTGATGCTACTGCTGATGTTCGTCTAGCGGTAAATTCTGTCATCCATTCTAAGACTTTTGATAATGGTATGATCTGCGCATCTGAGCAATCTGTTATCGCTTTGAAAGATGTCTATGACAAAGTGAAAAAAGAATTTGCTGTGCGCGGTGGGTATTTTCTCAACCGCGATGAATTAAATAAAATTAGAAGCACAATTCTTATCAATGGTTCTACTAACGCTAAAGTTGTTGGTAAGCGTCCGTTTGAAATTGCTAAGATGGCGGGATTTGAAGTTCCTAATGAAACTAAGCTTCTTATTGGAGAAGTAGAAAAATGCGATTTGTCTGAAGCGTTAGCGCACGAAAAACTGTGCCCGGTTTTAGCGATGTATAAAGCTGAAGATTTTTCAACAGCTTTAGATATGGCAGAAACCTTAGTTAAAGAAGGTGGATATGGACACACTGCTGATCTTTACGCTTCGGAAACTCTAAGCAAGGATCATATTCGCGAGTTCTCCTTGAGAATGAAAGCTTGCCGTCTGCTTATTAATACGCCTTCATCCTTTGGGGGAATTGGGGATCTTTACAATTTCCGCATTAAGCCATCTTTAACCTTAGGTTGCGGTTCTTGGGGTGGGAACTCTGTTTCAGAAAACGTCGGCATTAAGCACTTGCTAAACTTTAAAACTGTTGCAAAAAGGAGACAAAATATGCTGTGGTTCAAAGTGCCTTCAAAAATTTACTTTAAGCCTGGTTGCTTAGAAGAGGCCTTAAAGGAAATAAAAACCGTTTATAATTGCAAACGCGTTTTAGTGGTTACAGATAAGTTTTTATATGAGTCTGGCTTTTCTAAGAGAGTCACTTCTGTTTTAGAAGCAGAGGGAATTCAAACTGAAGTTTTCTCTGACGTTCAATCTGATCCTTCCTTGGCTTGCGCCAAAGAAGGGGCAAATGTTTGCAAGTTCTTTGAGCCTGATTGCATTGTGGCTTTAGGCGGTGGTTCACCTATGGATGCTGCGAAGATTATGTGGTTGATTTACGAACATCCAGAAGTTGATTTTTCTGATTTAGCTATGGACTTTATGGATATCAGAAAGAGAATTGTAGCTTTCCCGCAGTTAGGTCAAAAGGCCAAGTTAGTATGTATTCCTACTACTGCTGGTACAGGATCGGAAGTTACTCCTTTTGCGGTTATTACTGGCGATGATGGAACTAAATATCCGATTACTGATTATGAGCTTTTGCCTAATATGGCTATTGTAGATTCTGATTTAATGAGGGATATCCCGAAAGGATTAACTCGCGCTTCTGGTATCGATGCTTTGACTCACTGTGTTGAAGCTTATGTAAGTATGTATGCGACACCATTTAGCGATGCTCTAGCTTTAGAGGGTATTAAAGAGATTTTCACATATTTACCGCGCGCTTATAAGAATTTAGGTAACGATTTAGAGGCTAGAGAACACATGGCTCACGCCGCCACTATTGCGGGTATGGCTTTCGCTAACGCTTTCTTGGGCATTGATCACTCTTGCGGGCATAAGTTAGGGGCTTATCATCACTTGCCTCACGGTGTTTGTGTCAGTTTGATGTTAGATGAAGTAATTCGCTTTAACGCGGCGAAAGTCCCGGCTAAGATGGGAACTTTCTCTCAGTATGAATATCCAAAAGCTGTGGAAAAATACGTTCAAATCGCTTCTTTGCTTGGTGTTAAAGGCAAGAGTGATGAAGAGTCGATTGAAAACTTGATTTCTAAGATTGATGAATTAAAACAGAGCATTGATTTGCCGCTTAGTATCAAAGATGCCGGTGTTAAAGAAGAAGACTTCTTAGCGAGCTTGGATGAAATGTCAGAAGCGGCCTTTAATGATCAGTGCACTGGAACCAATCCGCGTTATCCGTTGATAAGCGAAATTAAAGAGCTCTATCTAAAAGCTTATTACGGAAAAAAGAACTAAAAAATAGTAAGCTATTTACAAGAGGTATCAAATATGCAAGAAAAAGATTTCGGCGAATTGTTACTAATTAATAACAATAAGAAAATCTATAGTAAAAACGGGGTTATTAGCAAAGTCTACGATCACAATTTCTATTCTGGTTCAGATGTGCTTAGAGAAGCTATGATTCAAGCTTATGCTAAAGAGAGAGGCCTGAATGTTCCGGAAGTTATCGCAGTCTATCCTTACAATGGAGACTACGTTTTTGAACTTGAGGAAATTAAAGGTCCTACTTTGGCTGATCTGATTGAAAAAGATCCCGATAACAAGAAAAAGTATATCCAAAAGCTCATTTCTATTCAGTTGGATTTACTTTCTCACAATTCGTCTAACCTTAAACTGCCTAAACTTAAAGATAAACTTAATGCCTATGTTTCTGCTTCTGGTTTAGACGCTTCAACTAGATATGATTTGCACGTTTTGTTAGAAAAGATGCCGAATCATTACAAAATTTGTCACGGTGATTTAGTTCCGCACAACATTATCTATTCTAACAATCAATATTACATCTTAGACTGGGCGCACTGTACGAGAGGTAACGCCTCAGCTGATGCGGCGATGACTTATATTCTCACTGTTCTTCACGGTGATATTCAAGGAGCGAATTTCTATTTGAAAGAATTCTGCAAGAAGTCAGATATCGCTATTCAGTATGTTCAACAGTGGATTTCTGTTGTTTCAGCTACTAAGTTAAAAAATGCCACTAATCCAGAGCAGCGCGAGTTGTTGATGAGAAATATCAACGTTGTTGAATATAACTAAAGTGCAAGTAAAAAGGACTGAACACAGCGTGAACTGATGTCTGTCAAGTAGATAGAGAAAAAAATAATAGAAGTATTTACTAACCTAAATACTTCTTTTTTTAATAATTATTGAAACGACTTATATTGAATATATGCAAGTGATGTAATTTCATTGGGAGGTAAAATATGCATTTTAAAGAGTATGATTTAGTTAAAACGCTATTTTTGTCCTATCGCTCTTTTAATCAAATCATTTATAAAAGAAAATCTATAAAAGAAAATCCATCAAAAGAATCACCTTCATAAATAATGATAGAATCTAAAACGTTCCTGTTTACTATCTCCTTAATATCTTCGACATCCTTTTTTAAATGGTTGACGTCGTTAATAAGTTGAATATAGTTTTCAGTAGTAACTATAGCTCTGTCTGATGACAACGAATAGCCCTTAATTAGATAATCTCTTAAAACTTCTGTTGCCCATCTTCTAAATAACATTCCTCTTTTTGATTTGACACGATAGCCGACAGCAAGTATCACATCAAGATTATATAATTTTGCAGGTCTATGATTAGTTATGTCGGAATTTCCGACGGAAGTCATTTCAGAAAGTTCTCCTTCGGGAAAAATATTATTAATATGTTCAGTAATTGTTGAACGAGATTTTCCAAAAAGTTTTGCAATCTGATCTTGAGTTAACCAAATTGTGTTTTGTTGTGGTGAGACATTAACATCCAATTCAAAATCATCATCTACAAACTTAATTATTTCATACTTTGCCATAGAAATAATTTACATAAATTAATAAGTAAAAGTAGTTTTTTAAGAAACTTTTTTTCATTAAGCGTGAAAACTAATAAAATTAGTATAATTTAATGCTTTAAGCTCCTTTCAAAGTTTCAAGAGTTTCAAATAGAGACTAATTTTTAAGAATTTATTAGTTCGATCCTAAACTTATCGACTAGCAAAACAAAATGTATAAAAAAGCCGATTTCTTCAGCAAATAACGTTAAACGTAAATACTTTACAAATGAGCAAAATTTAGGGCCCTCTACATGGAGGTAATTATGAAAGTCCGTAAAAGTTCGTTATTTTACTTACTTCAACTCTCGCATAGTTTATTGGAAAATTTCTTTCTCATTTCATTTAAATAAGGCAACAATGATTCAATGCTAATCTCTTTATTATTGATATTTTCCAACGGAATGCCAGGTTCAGAAATTTCTTGTTTAATTTTACAAATTCACCATCAATATTATCAAAAGCTATTATTGTAGCGTAAGGTATATTTTCGTCTTTGTTAAATTATGAAATCGACTTGTTAGAACATTAAAACTTTTTTGACAATTTCTAGTCTTTCATAATCAGATTTATATTTACTCATTTTAATCACTTCGATGTATTTTTAGGGAATTAAATTTTCTCGTAACGGCGTTATCTATTTACGTTTACTGTAAAATCAAAAAATCCAGAGGTTCAACCTAAGGAACACTTACTATAAAAGCACACTTAATAAGAAAATGCCCGATTTCTCGAGCAAATATCGTTCATTTTGAGACCCTTAGTTTGTATCAAAATGTTAGTTATAAGATGGCGGAGGCGCAGAGATTCGAACTCTGGCTGGAGCAGAGCCCCACTATCGGTTTTCAAGACCGACCCCTTCAGCCGCTTGGGTACGCCTCCTTACAAAAATGGTGGTCCACCGGTGGCTTGAACACCGGACCTAGCGCTTATAAGGCGCTCGCTCTAACCGGCTGAGCTAATGGACCAATCGCCTTGCGGCCCGTCTATTTAACTCTTTTCGGAGCCATTATGCAAAGACTGATTGGCCCTTTTGGCAAAAACGTGGGCTTTTATCACTAAATAAGACCCTGCCGCCTTCCCTTCCGTATAGGCGTCGCGGTCATGCTCGAATTCCTTAGAAAGGCTCATTTCGCTTAGCCGCTTAGTCTCTTCTT
>JADING010000096.1 GCA_017694135.1 Candidatus Scatoplasma merdavium | reverse complement strand
CGATTAAGCAAGTTGAATCTTGACTTACTAAGCTTAAAGATGAAGATTTTTCCGTACGCTTAATAGGAATGATATCGACCGTTTTTAAAGGTGATGACTTAAGCATCTTAACTAGCTGCGTCTTTCTTCCTAAGCGCCCTGGAGTAGTATCGATGACATCGGATGTAAAGAGAATGAAAGAAGCTTTGTCACCAATGACACCTAAATAGTAAGTTTCAAAGTTATCCAAGGCGATCATTTTAGAAATATCGGTATTGGTATTCATAGCCTTAACTCCACCGGCCTTTAGTCCAACAACAGGAACTTCTGATTCGTTGTAAGAAGAAATTTCTCCAGAGGTATTAAGGCAGATCAAAGTTGAATTTCTATTTGTCACACAGGCTGATACCACTTCATCACCCTCTTGCATATTAAAGCATTTTAGCGCCCTAGTAGTGAGCTTGTGATTTTCGAAGTTCTTGAGTTCAATTCTCTTAATCTTCGACTTCTTAGTGCAGATAACTACGTAAGTAGGAATGTTAAATTCGTCGATGATATAAGCGGAAACGATTTTATCAGAAGGAGAAAGATTGTTAACTAAAAGCGAGATGCGCTTACCTTCATCTTTCCACTTCGCCTCCGGTATGGAATAAACCGGGATGTAAATGTAGTTCCCAGACGCTAAGAAAGCCAAGATTCCATCGTGAGTCGAGCACTTGATGTTCATGACCATAACGTCCCCGTTTTTTAATTTCGGGAAATCTTTTAAAGCGTCACCTGATAAGGAAGACTGGTAAGAACGCATATTGGTGCGTTTTAAATACCCGTCGCGAGTAAGGACGACCATGGTGTCTTCTTTGGCGATTAAAGCCGTGGTATCGACTTCTTCAATCTTCTCTTCATCCGAAGAAATAACGGTCTTTCGAGGATAGATATAAGTCTTGTTAATAAGCTCCAAGTCCTTAATAACTTCCTTTTCAAGGTTATCTTGTGAAGAAAGCAGCTTTTCTAAGCAAGCGACGTCTTTTTCCTTTTCTTTCTTCTCGTTGACATATGTCTGGTAATCCAAGCTGTTGATGCGATACAAGTTCAACATAACGATAGCTTCAGCCTGTTCTTCGTTAAAGCCAAAAGCCTCGATAATCTTGTTTTTAGCATCCTGCTTACCTTTTGATTTCTTGATTAAATCAATGAGAGGATCAATAATGTCAACCGCTTTGATCAAACCGTTGAGAATGTTGATTCTCTTGTTAGCCTTATCTAAAAGGAACTTTGAACGGCGATAGATAACTTCAACCTGATGGTCGATGTAGGCTCTAATTATTTCCAAAAGATTCATCGTTTTCGGATGACCTTTGTCAATAGCGAGCATGTTAGCAGCGAAAGTTTCTTTTAACAAGCCTTTCTTCTTGTAGAAAGACAGGATAGCTTGGACATCCGAACCGGGCTTAACTTCGATAACTATGCGGATATCGGAAGAAGACTCATCTCTAATTTCTAAGACGTTGTCAATCTTTTGGTTGATTCTTGCGGTATCTAGGTTTTTAACAAAATCGGATTTAATAGTTCCGTAAGGAAGATCGTCGATGACGATTAAGTTCTTTTCCAAGTGCGTTTGACAGTGGATAGAAAAGCTCGCCTGCCCGGTTTCATAGAGCTTCTTAAGTTCGTCGAGCTGACTGATTTTTCCCCCGGTAGGAAAATCCGGACCTTTGATGTACTTCATTAAATCTTGTACCGTACAAGATTTGTTTTTAATCGCGTAGATAGTGGCTTCAATAACTTCGTTAAAGTTGTGCGTTGGAATGTTAGTAACCGCACCGACAGCAATGCCGTTCGCCCCGTTAACTAACAGGTTTGGAAAACGCGAAGGCAAAACGACCGGCTCTAATTCTTCATCCGAGAAGTTCAAAGTCATATCGACGGTGTTTTTATCGATATCTTGAACCATAAGTTCAGCGATTTTTGCCAATCTTGCTTCCGTATAACGAGAAGCGGCCGGGCTGTCTTTATCGCAGTAGCAGCCGTTGTTACCTTGGAAGTCAACCAAAGGTACTTCCATTTTCCAGTTCTGCGATAACCTTACTAAGGCATCGTAGATCGATGAATCACCATGGGGGTGGAAATGACCCATAATGTAACCGACCGTAGTAGCGCACTTCCTCGTCGGCTTATCGAAGGTATTCCCTTCTTTGTACATGCCGTAAATTATGCGGCGCTGAACCGGTTTCATACCATCTCTGACATCCGGAACTGCGCGCTCTGTTAAAACCGCCTTGGCGTATCGCGCGAAGTCATTAGACATAACGCTTTGAAGCGAAGAAGGCGAAATGACCTGTGTCGATACTTCGTTTTTCTGCTTAGCCTTGTTTTTCATCTTCCCTTATCTCCTCAAAGTAGTCTTTTTTATACGAGAAGTCGACATTAGAAGCGATCCACTCTCTTCTCTTATCAGCCATATCTTTGTTCATAAACAAATTGACCTTGTCGTAGCATTCATCGTCATCTTCAATTACAACCTTAATTAGGCGTCTCTTAGTAGGAGCCATCGTCGTTTCCCAAAGCTGAGAAGGATTCATCTCACCGAGACCTTTAAAGCGGGAGAGGACGTATTGCTTGTTACCGATAGACTTTCTAGTCTTCGATAAATCTTCATCGTCCCAACAATATATCTGCTCGTTTTTCATCGCAATGCGATAAAGTGGAGGACAGGCAACATAGAGGTGGCCATCTTCAATGAGCGGCTTCATATATTGATAGAAGAAAGAAATGAGCAAGTTTTGAATATGGCAGCCATCATCATCGGCATCCGTCATAATAATAACCTTATCGTAATGCATATCCTTGAGGCGGAAATCTTTGCCATACCCAGCTCCAATAGTGTAAATAAGAGTGTTTAGCTCCTTGTTTTCTAAAACGTCAGAGACTTCTTCACCAACGACGTTTTTCGTCTTACCACGAAGAGGTAAGATAGCCTGGTGATCCTTATCGCGGCAGGTTTTTGCTGAACCCGAAGCTGAATCACCTTCGACGATAAACAACTCGTTTGATTTATATTGCTTGCACGCGCAAGGAATGAGTTTACCAGAAAGGTTAGAAAGCTTAGCCTTCTCGGCTTTTGAAAGCTTCTTAACCGATTCGCGCGCTCTGTTAGCTGCCATTCTCTCTTCGTAGGAAGCTAATATCTTATCTCCGATCTCTTTTGCGTAAGTCGGATTCTCTTGAAGGTAATAATGAAGCTTAGTTTCAATAACTTCATCAACCGCTTGCAAGGCCTCTTTTGTACCTAGTTTAGTCTTGGTTTGCCCTTCAAAAATAATAATCTTCTCAGGGACGCGAACTGATAAAATAGCGCACAGTCCAGAGCGGATATCCGATCCGTCTAAATCCATGTCCTTTTTAATGAGTTTGTGCTCGTTAGCGTAGCTGTTAAAAACGACCGTTAACCCCTTCTTGAGACCAGAAACGTGAGTTCCTCCATCAGGAGTTCTAACGCCGTTAGCAAACGAGAGGATATTCTCTGTCTTCAAATCGGAAAAATAGCGCAAAACAACTTCGACCTTGATGATATTTTTCTTTCCCGAAGGATCATCAAATGGGATGTCTTGAGAAAAATACACGCTTTCCCCTATTCCGTTTTTACCAAACAAATGGGCGTCGAA
>JADING010000095.1 GCA_017694135.1 Candidatus Scatoplasma merdavium | reverse complement strand
GGCTTACATTCCAAAATTAAAAAAATAAATATTTATATTAAAACGGTTAACATCAAAGATCTGACACATATGTTTGAAAATACAATATCAGTTTTCAGAGATTTTAACGATTTTTAATTAAAAATGAACATTTCTTTTAAAAGTTTTTAAACGGCTTTTGAATATTAAAAAATACGCATTTGACTTTGTTTTATTTCCTCACTGTTCTTACTTCAAATTATTGTCAAAATTATAAACTTTTCAAAATAAAAAGAGACTAGTTTATCAATTGCTAGCCTCTAAATAGCCTTGCTTATTAATCTTTAACCAGGCCTTTAATTTCAATTATTTTCTTAATTAATTCGACAGATTTATCAATTCCGATTGTCGAATTAATACAGATATCGTAGTTGCTGGCCATACCCCATTCGTAATTGGTGTAATAGTTGTAGTAACTAGCTCTTTTCTTATCCATTTTCCTTAAAGTAGCTTCGGCTTTATTAGGACTCAATCCATAATAGGTCGTTGCCCTTTTAATTCTCTCTTCCATCGGAGCCGAGATATAAATAGAAATCTTATTGGGGTAATCTCTCAAAACAAAATCAGCACAACGTCCAACAAAAATACAAGACTCGCCTTGTTTAGCAATCCTTTCAATAGTTTCAAACTGCGCGAGCGCCAATTTCTGATTAGATGTCAAAGTAGATAAGGTTCCGCTTAAACCGATAAAAGATAAAGGCCCGTCTCTCTTTTCAGCGTGTTCTTTAACGTATTCGACATTATATCCGAAATTTTCTGACACTTTAACAAGGATATCATTGTCGTAGAACGGAATCCCCAATTCTTCTGAAAGCTTTTTAGCGATGTAACGCCCTCCAGATCCATAAGAACGTCCAATAGTAACAAAGTAAGCCATATCAGAGCTCCTTCCCTTATTTTTAATATATCACGAAAAAACTTGTTTTGAGATTTAAAATTTTCTTTTTGAGCAAGTAAAAAGGGCACATACACTGTGCCCTTGAGATTTAAGTTAAACTAGATTACTTCTTTCCAAGTTCTCTTTGACGTCTAATTTCAGACTGAGCCGCTGCTAATTTAGCACCCGGGACTCTGAAAGGCGAGCAAGAAACGTAATCCAAGCCAACTCTGTTGAAGAAATCAACAGAAACCGGATCACCGCCGTGTTCACCGCAGACACCAACATGGAGATTAGGATTGACTTCTCTACCTTCTAAAGTTGCAAGTTTAACCAAACGGCCAACACCGACTTGGTCGATAGTGGCAAACGGATCTTGCTCTAAGATCTTGGTAGAGTAATAAGCCGGCAAGAACTTGCTGGCATCATCACGAGAGAACCCAAAGGTCATCTGAGTCAAATCGTTAGTACCAAACGAGAAGAATTCCGCTTCTTTACCAATCTGGTAAGAAGTTAACGCGGCACGCGGAATTTCAATCATCGTACCAATGTGATATTTCATCTCTTGACCAGACTCAGCAATGATCTTATCACAGGTATCAGAAATTATCTTCTTAACGTACTTGAATTCACGGATAGAAATAGTGAGAGGAATCATGATTTCCGGTTCAATCTTCTTACCGGAATCTTTTTGCGCTCTCAAAGCCGCTTTGATAATAGCGGTGGCTTGCATTCTGCCAATTTCAGGATATTCAACATCCAAACGGCAGCCACGCAATCCCATCATAGGATTGAATTCGTGGAGGTAAGCGATTCTCTGTTTGATCTTATCAACAGAGATATTCATAGCTTGGGCGAGCTCTTCGATCTTATCGTCTTCTTGCGGTAAGAATTCGTGGAGAGGAGGATCTAACAAACGAATGTTAACGTTCTTTCCATCCATTGCCATATACAAACCGTAGAAATCTTCTTCCTGGTAAGGCAAGAGCTCATTTAAAGCTGCTACTCTTTCTTCGGTAGTATCAGATAAGATCATCTTTCTCATGTGGAAAATACGATCTTTATCAAAGAACATATGCTCAGTACGGCAGAGACCGATACCTTCAGCACCAAACTTAACAGCTTGGATAGCATCGCGCGGAACATCAGCGTTAGCGCGAATAGAGAGTCTCTTATACTTATTAGCGCAATCCATCAAACGAGCAAAGTTACCAGTTAAGGCAGCAGGAACCTGTTTAACGCTTCCTTCGTAGACATTACCAGTCGAACCATTGACAGAAATAGTATCTTGGTCAGTATAAACTTTGTCACCGATAGTCATCGTGCGCTTTTCTTCATCAATAATAGCGCTCGAGCAACCGACGACACAGCACTTACCCATACCTCTAGCGACAACAGCAGCGTGAGAAGTCATACCGCCTCTCATAGTGAGAATAGCTTCAGCGGCAACCATACCTTCGATATCTTCCGGAGAAGTTTCGGCGCGAACTAAGACGATCTTTTCTCCCTTGGCAGCTCTCTCTTCAGCTTCCTTAGCAGAGAAAGCTAATTTACCTGTACCAGAACCCGGAGAAGCCGGCAAACCAGTAGCAACAGGAGTGTGAGATTTGAGTTCTTCTTCATCGAAAGTCGGGTGTAATAAAGAATCTAAGTTACGAGGTTCAATTCTCAAAACAGCTTCTTTCTCATCAATCAAACCTTCATCGACCAAATCCCAAGCAATCTTCAAAGCAGCAGTAGCAGTTCTCTTACCGGAACGAGTCTGCAAGAAATATAACTTGCCGTGTTCGACGGTAAATTCCATATCCTGCATGTCTTTATAATGGTTCTCCATCTCTTTAATGACAGTGCAGAACTGCTTATAGACTTCAGGAAGTCTCTTTTCAAATTCAGAGATATGAAGCGGAGTTCTAATACCCGCAACAACATCTTCACCTTGAGCGTTCGGCAAATATTCCGCATAAATGGTGTTTTCACCAGTCGAAGGGTTACGCGAGAAAGCGACACCGGTACCGGAATCTTCTCCCATGTTGCCGAAAACCATCGACTGAACATTAACAGCAGTACCCCATTCATAAGGAATGTTGTACATCTTGCGGTAGGAATCAGCGCGTTCGTTATCCCAAGAGTGGAAAACGGCACCGACAGCATTGATCAATTGAATCTTCGGATCGCTAGGGAACTCTTCGTTAAACGTCATCTTGTAATATTCTTTATAACGTTCAACTAAGTCCTTGAGCTGCTCAGTAGTAACTTCAGTATCGAGCTTATATCCATTGGCAGTCTTCAAATCATCCAACATCTTATCCATATTGTCACGCGGATGCTCTTTGACAATATTGGTATACATCAAAATAAAACGGCGATATGAATCGTAAGCAAAGCGTTCATTTCCGCTGTTATCCGCCAAGGCTTTAACAGTTTCATCATTCAAACCGAGATTGAGAATGGTATCCATCATACCCGGCATAGAAACTCTAGCACCAGAACGAACAGAAACTAAAAGAGGGTTAGGGCCCTTACCAAAGGTCTTACCAGTAATTTGTTCAACCTCTTTAACCGCATCAAAAATCTGCTTAACAATTTCTTCCGGAATCTTCTTACCGGCCTTGTTGTACAAGTTGCACGCTTCAGTCGTAATAGTAAACCCGGTAGGAACAGGTACACCAATGCTAGTCATTTCAGCTAAACCAGCACCTTTACCACCGAGAAGTTCACGGCCTAATCCATGCGCTTGAGTGAATAAGTACACGTACTTTTTTTCAGCCATATTTCCTCCATTTTCTATAAAATAAGCCAAATGTAAGATGTTGTCTCACATATAAAAATATATCATTATCACCATTTATATGCAAACTATAAAACTGTTAATTTTTAAGCGTTTACATACATTTTCAATAAAAGTTTCAGAGAGCTTACACCGCTAAAATAATAAAATATAAATATATTTATACAGTTTGAATACTAGACCTAAAAACCACTATTGATAATTTTTAGTGCTATTTAAACACATTCAGCTTTTATTTAGTGTCAAAAAACTGCACGAACTTAGTCTTGTTCTTTCATATAAGTGTTTTTTATATTCAAAACAAAAGTTAAATTTTCTTTTATTTGCTGGTTCTTTAATATCTCTTTTGCGTCTTTTTGGGCGTAAGAAAAAAGATTTAAATCCTTGACGAAATTACACATTCGCAAAATGGAATTTCCCGATTGTCGCGAAGAAAAAATATCTCCTCCTCCGCGATTCTCTAAATCGTAAACAGCGATTTTTTCCCCATCGTTAGTCTGAGAAATAAAATTGAGCTTCTCTAAAGCCTTCTCATCTTCCCCATCGTAGACAAACAAAGACAAGGATTTCTTCCCATCCCTGCCAATACGTCCGCGAAGCTGATGCAAAGAAGCTAAACCAAAATAATTAGCCTCATAGACTATCAACAAGCTGGCATTTGGTACATCCATACCAACTTCTATTAAACTTGTAGATACTAAAATAGGTTTTTTGTTCAAAGCAAAAAGGTTATAAGCTTCTTCTTTGCTTTCGTTTTTCATCCTTCCGTTTAAATAGATTACATTATCTTCTCCAAAGCGCGAAACCATCTCTTCATATATCTCTTTTGAAGACAACCTGCTAGATTTATCTCCCGCTTCTATCTTTGGAGCCACAATATACACCTGTCTCTTCCCTTCTAAAGCCTTAGATATGCTAGAAAATATCAGAGGATCACTCGAAGTGACAACATGTGTTTCTACTTCTCTGACACTGTTAGGAAATTCTTTTAACTGAGAGACAGCAAGTTCGGAATTTATCGCCTTAGTTAAAGTCTGTGGAATCGGCGTGGCAGACATCATCAAACAGTCGACACCTTCCCCTTTTTTAATCAGAGTCTCGCGTTGACTCACACCGAATTTATGCTGCTCATCAATTATTACTAAACTTAAATTGTTAAATTGCAAAGAAGACGATATCAAAGCGTGCGTTCCAATAAAAATCCCATTGACTCCTTCTTTAGCTTTCTTTTGAATTTCCGCCTTCTTTTTAGCTGTTAGTGAAGACAAAACCAACTCTACATCGACATTTAAATTCTTGAATACTTTAGTCGCGTTCTCATAATGTTGAAACGCTAATGTTTGAGTAGGAGCCAAAATAACCGATTGCCCCCCTCTTAAACAATTGGCGTAACAAGCTATTAAACTGACAACGGTTTTTCCTGTTCCAACATCTCCTTCCAATAACCTATTCATCGGTTTAAAAGAATCCATATCAGAAACAATATCTCTTATTGCATTAAGTTGAGAGAGAGTCAGAGTGTATGGAAGAGACTTAACTAAGCCGTTGATTCTCATCCTGTCAATCTTTTTAATCTCGCGCTTTTTTAACTTTTCTTTTTCTAAATTGACAAGGTCGACGTAAGTTGAATACTTCAGCGCTTCTTCGTATTTAAATACCCTTAACCCCCTTTTAACAGCCTCGTAATTCAAAGGTATATGAACATCTTTAAAAGCCTGATAAGCGTTTTCTAAACGGTATTTATGAATGTAAAAACTTGGAATTTCTAAACTCAAATAATCTTTGTAAAGCTCCAAAACTTCCAAAACAACTTTATAAAAGCTTGATTGAGATATTGAAGCAGGCAAAGCGTATACCGGTTTAAATTTGTTTTGCAAAAGCGGATTAGATAAAGCTAAAACTGAAGAAAGATAAATCTGATTTCTCTTTTTTGAATAAAATCCAAAATAAGCGTACTCTTTCCCCTTAGCAAGACTCTTTTGATAAAAAGGCTGATTAAATATCATTGCCTTTAAATTGCCTTTAGAAGAAGGGCAATCAGCTTCAACAAAAAGGAATCTTCCGTGTTGCGCCCCTTTTATGGAAATTAACTTTCCAAAACAAACAACTTTCGTTTGATCCTCTAATGGAAAAGACAAATCAGTAGGGTTTAAACTCTCGTAACGCGAAGGAAAAACTCTAAGGACATCAAGCGGATTAGTGATATTAAGCTTGCTTAAAATATCATTCCAAGGATTCTTTTTCACACAATCTAATATAGCCGAAATAAAAGAAAAAATTAATCTATGAAATTAGATAAAATGCTACTCTTTGTCATCAGGATGCATACCAATATTTTTTAAAACGTCATCAATGTTTTCATCAACATCCTTTTTGATCTCTGTTGTTTCAACCTTAGATTTATCATTTTTATCATTATCTAAACGCGAATACAAAAATAAAAGAAAGCAAAATATCATAGTTGGAAGATTAAGTAAAAGCACCTGCTCAGCGCATCCAATTATAACTGTCACCACAAAAGTGACGGCAATTAATACCCCTACTATAATTTTAATCGCATCAGTTTTAGTTTTCATAACACACATCCTCTTTTGTTCATATTGATATACCACCTTTGTTAGTAATCAAATGGTGAACTAAATTTACTTCTAATTTATGATTGCATTGTTTCCAAAAGTTTGTCAACGCTTACAAGATAAAGAGAAACCGAACAAAAAATGAGCTAAGAAGAATTCTTAACTCATTTTAATTTCTATTTATTCAACCCCAATGATGAAGGAATATACCGGTTGATCGCCGCGTTTAATATCGATATCGATACCTTGAGATTCATACTTTTCTTTAATGACAGCCTCAAGGTTAGAAAGCTCTTCATCAGAGATATCTTTACCGGCAAAGCAGGTGATAACTGAAGTCTCTGAATTAACCATATTCTCAATCAAGTAGTAGCAAACCTTAAACTTATCCGGTTCACAAGTTACGATTTTCTTATCAATTATACCGATGAAATCGTCTTTTTTAACTTCAACTCCATCAACGGAAGTATCTCTAATAGCAAATGTCACCTGACCAGTCTTAATAGAAGAAAGAGCCTCTTCCATTTCTAAAGTGTTCTCTTCAACTTCTTCTTCGGGATTGTACATCATTGAAGCCACCATACCTTGCGGAATAGTTTTAGATTCGATAACTATAACATTGCAATCTTCCACAACTTCTTTAGCTTGTTTGGCAGCCATTACAATATTTGAGTTGTTAGGTAAAATAAAGACATTCTCCGCATTTACAGCACGGACAGCTTTGACAAAATCTTCAGTTGAAGGGTTCATGGTCTGTCCACCGGAAACGATGTAATCGGCATTTTGAGACTTAAACATCTCTTCAATGCCTTCACCAGAACAGCAAACAATCAAAGCGTTCTTTTTCTTTGGGGCTTGAGTTTGACTAGCTTCTTTTTCCACCTTGTCTTCTTCAACTAGATGCGAGTGTTGTTCAGACATATTTTCAACTTTTATTTTGACAAATTCACCGTACTGCTGAGCGAAAGAAAGGATGTTACCAGGATAGAGAGTGTGAATGTGAACCTTTACTAAATCACCATCGTGAACAGCGACAATGGAATTGCCATGAACATCTAAGAC
>JADING010000094.1 GCA_017694135.1 Candidatus Scatoplasma merdavium | reverse complement strand
TGGTGGAGCTTCTTATTACTACTATGAAGCTCATTCTGATGCTGAAGCTGGTTATTCAGGTTCTGTCAAGTTTGGTTTAATCATTAATTCTGAAAATGAAATTATTGGTTATAGCTATTTAGGTGGTGATGAAGATGGCCTTGGTTTAGGTGCCGCTCAAACAATTGAGATTACTCCTGATCATCCGTTTACTTCAGAATCGACAATTGATGATTCTTATGCTTCTGGTACTGCTCAAGCTACTTTCCCAGCTATGGAAGCTGCTTTTAAAGCTTGTATCGCTGATGCTTCTAGCGCTCAATAAGGAGGAAACATATTATGAGTGAAAATAAAAAAGGTTTATCTACTTATATTAAGTATCCTCTTGTTTTAACTGTTGTTTGTTTAGTTTGTGGTGGCGCTTTAGCTACTATTAACTATTTTACCGAACCAGTTATTTCTGAGAACAATGAAAAAGCAGCTAACCAAGCTTTGTATGACATGGCTGCTAAAGAGGGTTTAAATGTTGAAAACATCGCCGATATTCCTTATGAAGATGGCGTTAATAATCCTTATGTCTTAGTCCGCAAATCTTTCGATAGTGGCGATTCTGTTTACTATTATTACAATGCTAATTCAGCAATGGGGTATTCCGGAACAGTTAATTTCTCAGTCTTAGCCAATTCTGATGCTGAAGTTATTTCCTTTACTTACATTTCTGGAACTGAAGATTCTTTAGGCTTATCGGCTGCTCGCGCAATTAGCATCACTTCTAACAATCCTTATGCTGAAGGGTCATCTATTGCTAATTATTCAGCTGGCGCAACGGCTCAAAAGACCTTCCCGGCTATCGATACAGCTTTAGATTTCATTATCAGTGATGTTCAATCTATCGCTGGTAGCGTTACTCCTCCAGAACCTGAGACTTTAGAAACTAAGATCACTTCGTTAGCTACTTCAATCGATTTAGGAGCTGTTTCCGATATTACTGAAGTTACAACTGAAGCTGCATTAGTTGACTTAAAAGCCACCTTTACAGCCGGTGGGGCTTCTTATTACTACTATGAAGCTCACTCTGAGACAGGTTTTTCTGGTTCTGTTGAATTTGCTTTAATCATTAATTCTGAAAGTGAAATTATTGGTTATAAGTATTTAGGCGGTGATGAAGATAGTATGGGTTTAGGTGCCGCTCAAACAATTGAGATTACTCCTGATCATCCGTTTACTTCAGAATCAACAATTGATAGTTCGTATGCTTCTTCTACTGCTCAAGCTACTTTCCCGGTTATGGAAGCTGCTTTTAAAGCTTGTATCGCTGATGCTTCTAGTCAAGCCGGTGAGGCTTCTGAAGAAGAACAGGCTCAAGAATTAGCAGAATCTATTGGCTTAACTGATATTTCTAATTTCAGTCAGGTTACTATTACTTCTACTACTATCGATTACAAAGCCACCTTTACAGCCGGTGGAGCTTCTTATTACTACTATGAAGCTCATTCTGATGCTGAAGCTGGTTGGTCAGGTTCTGTTGAGTTTGCTTTAATCATTAATTCTGAAAATGAAATTATTGGTTATAAGTATTTAGGCGGTGATGAACATAGTATGGGTTTAGATGCCGCTCAAACAATTGAGATTACTCCTGATCATCCGTTTACTTCAGAATCGACAATTGATAGTTCGTATGCTTCTGCTACGGCTAAAAAGACTTTCCCAGCTATGGAAGCTGCTTTTAAAGATTGTATTGCTGATGCTTCTAGCGCTCAATAAGGAGGATAATTATGGAAGAGAATGTTAAAAAGAAAGGTGCTTGCAAAAAGATTTTCTTAGCGGGTATTTTGTCTGAGAATCCTATTCTCGCTTTGACTTTAGGCTTGTGCCCTACAATTATTGCTACTCAATCTTTGGATAATGCTATCGGTATGTCTGTAGCAGTCTTGTTCGTTTTGTTCTTCTCGAATACGATTGTCTCTCTTATTAGAAAGCTTATTCCTTCGGAAATTCGTATTCCGGTTTATATTGTTATTATTGCTTCTTTGGTTACTTGCGTTCAGTTATTAATGCAAGCATTTATGCCTACTGTTGCAGAATCTTTAGGTGAATTCTTACCGTTGATTACTGTTAACTGTATTATTCTTGGGCGTGCGGAAGCTTTTGCTGGTAAAAATACTGTCGGACACTCAATGTTAGATGCTTTGGGTATGTCTTGCGGTTTCGCTATCGCTTGTATCGTTATCGCTCTTTTTAGAGAGTTCTTAGGTACTGGCGGTTGGACTTTAACCAATCCGTTTGATTCTTCAATGTCAGTAAGTTTCTTACCTTTAGCTGATTACAAGATTTCTCTTATGGTTCAAGCACCTGGCGGCTTCTTGTGGATTGGTATTATTATTGGTCTATTTAAGCTTATGCTTGAAAAGATTGAGAAACGTCAACTTCAAAAGCAGATGAAGTTGGCTCCTAACAAATAGAAAGGGGAAACGTTATGGATTTCATTATTACATTAATTTCGACAATCTTAGTCAATAACGTTGTCTTATCTGGCTACAAGGGTCTTTGTTCTTATATCGGACTTTCTAACAATTGGAAGTCTTCTATCGGTATGGGTATGGCCTTGACCTTGGTCTGCTTCTTAACCGGTCTTATTTGCTGGGGTTTATCATTTATTACCGCTGCTTTAGATGTTTCTTATTTAAACACTGTCGTTTTCATCTTAGTTATTGCTTCTTTCGTTCAGATGCTTGAAATCGTCATGAAGAGATTCCTTCCTTCATTGTATAAATCGTTAGGTATCTATTTGCCTTTAATTACTACTAACTGCGTCGTCTTAGGTTTAGCTATCTCGGTTTCTTCAATGGGTGGAACCCAGTGGCAAGATGTCTTGGCTAACTGCTTAGGTGTCCCTCTCGGCTATTTCATGGTCTTAGTTATCTTCTCAGCTATGCAGCAGCGCTTAGCTATTGCGAATCCTTTCAGAACATTTAAAGGTCAAGCTATTTCGTTTATTGCTACTGCCTTTATGGCTATGGCCTTCATGGGCTTCTCGGGATTGTTGAGTTAATGCCAACTTATCTTAAAGTTATCTTAGCAATAGTTTTAGTTGGTAGTCTGATAGCGATATTTGTAATAAGCTACTTAATCAACAAGAAAACTAAAGCTCCAGATGACTGCCCGAAAGATATCGTCGGCTGTGCTGGATGTATGCTATCTTGCGGTAAAAGAGAAGAGGAATTCAAAGTATCTTCCTTAGTTCAAGATAGCAAAGAAGATAATAGAAACAATACTGATAAAGGAGAAAAGTGATTATGTCGGACGTTGCAAAAATTTTTATTGCCGTTGCTGTGTTGGTAGTCTGCGCTTTGGTTCTAGGTGTTGTCATCGCCTTTGTTTCGACCAAGTTCAAAGTTAAGGAAGATAACCGTATTGAAGAAGTTACTAAACTTCTTCCCGGTGCTAACTGCGGCGGTTGCGGATATCCTGGTTGTTCTGGTTTAGCTTCAGCTTTAGTTTCAAAAGAAGTCAATAAGGTTAGCGCTTGTAAAGTTATTAAGCAAGATAAGGCGCAAGCGGTTATCGATTACTTAGCTAACACTGAAGGCCCTGATGGTCAGACAATTAAAGTTACTTATTAATTATTAAGCACCTCAGCAGGGGTGCTTTTTAATTTGTATATTTTTGTCATCTTGGTTTTATAAATTTAGATAAAGCTAATATAATAAATAAACGCGGGTTCCCGCGCTAATGTTAGTTAATGATGGAAAAAAGCGAAGAGAAGGTAGCCAAGAGACTTAAATTTAATTTAATCGATGTGATCTGCTTGGCGGTTATCGTTGTTAGCATTGCTGGGGTTTTTATATGGGCTTTAACTTCCATTTACACTCCTAAGTCAGCCTTATCTTCTCTTTACATTCGTTATCAGAATTCGGTGGTGGCTTCTTCTTTGCCGCTTTATGATTCTAATGGTGAGAGCCTGACTTACTGTCTTTCTTTCCGCCGGGAATTAAAAGATGGGGAAGAATATAAGAAAACTTACGAAAGTTACGTTGGAGAATTAGTTGAAAAGGAAATCGATGTCAGTGAGCTCATGTATGCTAGTTATGACATTTTAAATGGATTCTATTTGGTGGTTAGTGATTCTTTTGAAGATTTTCAAAGCTTTGCGACACTGTATGGTCCGCAAGTTGATTGCCTTATCTACAATGGTGGATTTAGGATTGTTCAAGAGGATTCACCCGATCATATTTGTTCGAATCAAGGGTATATGGATTTTGTTAACTATCCAGTGGTTTGCTTACCAAATTCAATGTATTTCTGGATTGTTAATAGCGATTATGAGGGGCCAGACGCATGACGATATATAAAATGTGTTTAGTAGCGATGCTGGTCGCTATGGGTGTTGGTTTGCACGCGATAGATTCTTTGATTAATCTGTCATTTATTATCCCCGGGTTTAGAATAGGTCTAGCTAACGTGGTTTCGCTTTTCGCTTGTTTTTATTTAGGAGTGTGGTACTATCCGGCTATTTCTTTGGTTCGTTGCGTGTTAGTTGGACTTATTTTTACCGGATTTGGAACTAATTTTTTACTATCGCTGTCTGGAGCTATTTTTTCTTCTTTTATTACGGTTCTTCTTTATTATTTAACTAGGGCATCAATTTATGGAATTTCAGCTTCCGGTGCCTTCTTTCATGTATTAGGCCAGATTATTACTTACATATTTATTGTTGATACTCCGTATATGTTTTTGTATCTGCCTTTGTTATCTTTATTTTCTATTGGATCTGGTTTGCTTTTAGCTATATGTGTAAGTATGATAATAAAGACCTTGCCGCCTCTTTCTTCTATTCAGAAAATCAGACGCGGAGGAAGGAGGAAAAAAGAGTGAAAAAGTACGAATATAAAACGAAGATGACTTGCTCTTATAAGATAGATATCTCTTACGATGAAAAAACTCACGAGATTATAGAAGTTAATTTTTTCGGTGGATGTCCGGGAAATACTACTGGAGTATCTAAATTAGTTAAAGGGAGAAGCTTGGAAGAAGTCGCAGAACTTTTAAAAGGTATTCCGTGTAGAAGCAAGCCTACATCTTGTCCGGATCAATTGGCTTGTGCTTGTGAAGAGATCTTAGCTAGTTTAAATTGATGGGGGTGAAATATATGTTGGATAAAAATATGAAAGTATTATTTACTTCTGAGTCGGTTTCTGAAGGTCATCCTGATAAGGTTTGCGATAAGATTGCTGATTCGATTTTGGATGATTTGATTTCAAAAAATCCCGAAGCTCGCTCTGCTGTTGAAGTATTAGCGACCAAAGAAAAGATAGTTATTGCTGGGGAAGTGACGACAGAAAGAGACTTAGAACCCGATTATGAAAAGATAGCAAGAAACATTTTGCGTGAGATTGGATATACTTCTCCGGAAATTGGAATCGGTGCGGATACTTGCGACATCGAAGTTTTAGTTAAAAGACAGTCACCGGATATTTCAATGGGCGTTAAGCATTCGGATGATGAATTTGGAGCTGGAGACCAAGGTATTATGTTTGGTTACGCTTCTTCAGAAACCAAAAACTACATGCCTCTAGCGATTGTTGTTGCTCATAAGTTAGTGCGTTACGCTTCTTTACTCCGCCATCAAGGTAAGCTTCCTCATGCTCGCCCGGGTATGAAGTCTCAAGTGACTATCGATTACACTGATGCATCTAGCCCCAAGGTTGATGCGGTAGTGTTTTCTTCGCAGCACGATGAAGAAGTAGATATTGAAGAATTTAGAAAAATGATTAAAGAAGAGGTCATTAATCCAGTTATTTCTTCTTTTAATATGAATTTAGATTTTAAAACTTATATAAATCCTACAGGAAGGTTTGTCATTGGTGGACCTTTAGGTGATACAGGTTTAACCGGAAGAAAGCTCATTGTTGATACTTACGGCGGTTACTGTCCGCACGGCGGTGGGGCTTTCTCGGGGAAAGATCCTACTAAAGTTGATAGAACTGCGACTTACGCTGCTAGACACGCGGCTAAGAATATCGTTGCAGCTGGTTTAGCTTCTCGCTGCTTAATTCAGCTTTCTTACGCTATTGGAGTATCTGAACCTGTTTCAATTTCTTTGAATACTTACGGTACAGAAACCGTTGATAAAAACGAGATACTTAAAGCGGTTGTTGATCTTTTTGATTTCACTCCAAAAGGAATAATCGATCGTTTTAATTTGTTCCATCCGTCTTTTAAATATTCTGAACTTACTAATTACGGGCATTTTGGTCGTCCCGATTTAGATTTGCCTTATGAAAAACTCGATTATGTCGAGAAATTGAAGAAGAGATTTAACAAGTAAAGATGACAGAAAGAACTCAAGAGAAAGACGCTAGACAGGAAAGAGAACCCTTTTTAGAAGCTTGTGTTCGTTATCTAGATTCGTCTCCAGTTTGTTTTGATGTTCCCGCTCATAAGATGGGAGGAATAGTTACTGATTTAGCCGATTACAGCGGTAAACAAGTTTTTAAAGCGGATTTTAACGCTCCAATTGGTTTGGATAACCTTTACCATCCTCGCGGAGTAATTAAGGAAGCTGAGGATTTAGCTGCCGAAGCTTTTCAGGCAGATAAAGCGCTGTTTTCTGTTAATGGAACTACGGGCGGAATACTGACAATAATGCTTTCTATCTTGCGTCCGAAAGATAAGATCATTTTACCTAGAAACGTTCATAAGTCAGTTATTAACGGGCTTATTTTATCCGGTGCTACACCGGTGTTTGTTTCTCCTGATTGCGATCCTAACACCGGTATCTCTAACGGGGTGGCTTATGAGACTTACCTTCGCGCCATGGAAGAAAACCACGATGCGAAAGCGGTCTTTGTTCTGAACCCGACTTATTTTGGTATCGTTTCAGATTTAAAAAGAATCGTTGAAGCTGCTCATGCAAAAGATATGGTTGTCATGTGTGATGAAGCTCACGGTTCTCATTTTGCCTTTTCTAATAAGATGCCTATTTCCGCTATGGAGGCGGGGGCTGATATTACTACGATGTCGGTACATAAAACCGGCGGATCTTTAACTCAGTCTTCTTTGATCCTTTGTAAAAAGGGAAGGATAGATATTTCTCGCGTGGAAAGAGCCTTTGCTATGTTGTCTTCAACTTCGCCTAACCACATTCTCTTAGCTTCTTTAGATGCGGCGAGAAAATATTTGTATTTTCACGGGAGAGAAAAGATTGAAGAAAACATCGAGCTAGCAAATTACGCGCGAAAAGAAATATCAAAGATTCCTGGTCTCAGCGTCTTAGATTCTTCTTACTGCGATCGTTCAGCTAGGTTCAATATGGATTTAACTAAGCTGGTAATTGAAGTTAGCGGTCTTGGTATTACTGGGTTTGAAGTTCGCGATATATTGAAAAGAGATTACAACATTCAGCTTGAACTAGCTGAGATTTCTGAAGTTTTAGCTATTGTTGGTCTTGGCAGTAAAAAGGAAGATATTAACAGGCTCGTTTACGCTTTGTCCGATCTTTCGAAAAAGAGATATTCAAGCGGAATTAATATCGATCTGCCGCATTTTAATTACGAGTATCCAACCTTAGTTGTTCGCCCTCGTGAAGCTTATAACGCTCCTTGTAAAATCGTTCCTTTAGAAGATGCGTTAGGAGAAATTTCTGCGGAATCTATCATGATTTATCCCCCGGGTATTCCTATTTGTATCCCTGGTGAAATGGTTAGTAAAAACGCATTGGAACTCGTGGAGTTTTATCTGAAGAACGGCGGGGTTCTTCTCTCTGATTCTTCGGAAGGTTACATTAAGGTTATCGATCAGCAGCAGTGGTATAAAAGCTCTGATATCGACATAGATTTGTGAGGTTATTATGGAAAAATTTAATAGAAATTTATCAGTTTTTCAATCTTGTGACGCTCTTTATTCGGAGGCTGATGTCGTAATATTTTCAGTTCCGATGGACGCTACTTGCTCTTTCAAAGCTGGCACTAGATTTGCCGGTCCTGCTATTCGCAACGAATCGATTGGAATAGAGTGGTATTCGCCTTATTTCGATATGGATTTAAAGGATTATAAAACTTGCGATATCGGCGATTTAGAGATACCGATGGGAGATGTTGAGAAAGATTTAGATATTATTTCTCAGACCACTTCGGAGATGCTTAAAGATAACAAGAAGACGGTGATGATAGGTGGGGAACACTTAGTTACCTATGGAACTATCAGAGAGTATGTTAAAAAATATCCCGATTTGTGTATTATCCATTTTGACGCGCACACTGATTTGCGCGAAGAGTTTTTAGGTAGAGAACTCTCACATGCGACGGTTCTTCGTAAGTGCTACGATATGTTGGATACTGGAACCTTGTATCAGTTTGGAATTCGCTCTGGTGATAAAGAGGAATTTGTTTGGGCTAAAAACCATATTCACCAGCGTTTGTTTGATACAATCGGTATTGATAAATGCGTGGATGAACTCAAGGATAGACCGGTATATATAACTATCGATTTAGATGTCTTAGATCCTTCTTTGTTCCCTGGAACTGGAACACCGGAAGCTGGTGGTATCACTTATAAAGAATTGGAAGACGCTATATTAACTATGCGCGGATTAAACAATATTGTCGGCTGCGATATCGTTGAACTTTCTCCGGATTACGATACTTCTCGCGTTTCTTCTCAAGTTGCTGCCAAGGTCCTTCGAGAAATGGTTTTGCTTTTGCATTACTGTAACGAAAAGAATAAATAAATTTTATTTTTGTGACGTGATTATCTTAAACGACAAATACTTTTAACATTGACTTTGATGTTTACTGTGTTAAAATTGAGTTGCTAGAGAT
>JADING010000093.1 GCA_017694135.1 Candidatus Scatoplasma merdavium | reverse complement strand
CACCTTCCATCGTAGCTTTCACGGAATAAACGTATTCGTTAGTATCGGCAGCTTCTTCAAACCCCGAGTAAGTCAAAGTTAAATAAATCGGATAATAAACAGAACCCATTTCTGTGGCGTAAAATACCCCAGTCAAATCAGGATTAAAATAGACTTGATAAGAGTTGTAAATAGAATTTAAAAGCTGGGACTGCCAGTAATCGACTGAAGAAATATAAGTTTCTATTTGTTCTCTAGTCAAAGGATCTCTGGCGTTAAGAGCATCGCGATAAAAAAGGAAACCTTCATCATCGTAACCAGAAACAATCGCTCCACCAGCTTTCAAAGCTGTAATTGAATAAGAGTTGTTCCCGTTAGACACAATATCGAAAATTCCCTCAACAGACACTTCAAAATTCAAAGCATCACCGACAAATCCAGCTGTTGAACTAGGCGCAAACTTAAACGTATATGTCTTGCCAACAATCAAGTGTAAACCGATAGAAAAGTCCAATAAGGCTCCATCAGATTGGCCGCGAGAAACAACATCAGCCGGATCAATAGTCACATCCTCTGGAAAGCTGATCTCAGTTGAAGATGAAGATGAACTAGATGAAGATGTGCTAGAAGAATCTTCTGAAGTAGTTACACTGCTAGTTTCCGAACTGCTTGAAATTGAAGAAGCGGAACTAGAAGTTGTATCATCACATCCTACTAAGGCTGTGGAAAGCAAAAGCAATCCCGCTAATAAATGTGTTTTTTTCATAACTATTCTATATGAATTCCCTTTCTAAATATTATTAATCATATCTTTATTGAGCGCTATCTACAACCTTAGAAAACACTGTTCCTTCAGGTAGGATTTGCTCGTATATATCAGCCCACCAATCCTCGTAAGCAAGCTCTTTGCTAAGCGTAAGAGTAGGATAACCTTCTTCGGTGCTAATTTCTAAATCGAATGACAATCTTACAGTATCGTAGTAGTCCTCTAATTCAAGAGTGAAACTATAGGTGTTTTTAGCAAACGTATAATTGCATTTCAAAGAAGGATCAACGCTAATTGAAACGACATCTTTGATAGTTCCTTTAGTATCTTCAACAGTCACTTTACCATTGTCAAAATGAAGGATTATACCAGACTCCGCATTTTCATAAGATGATGGAGTGCTAATAAACGGATCTTCTTCTAAGTAATTGTACTTAGTGACAGACTTATTTTCCTTATCAACGGAGAAATAAATAACATTCGATTCGTCAGCTGAAGTCAAAGTTAACTCATCGCCAATAATGCGGTAAGAATAATATTCATCATCTAATTTAGCCAATTCGTAACCATCGATATACATCGTTTTATCTTCACCGGTAATTGTGTAAGTTCCTTCTTCGGACATATCGGGTGTCTGAATAGTTCCAGTATAAGGGTTTACTCTACCAACCAAACGAGGATAATCTTCGAAAATGAAATCTTGTCCTTCTTTAGTAATGTAGTAATAAGTATAATCCTCACCAAAAGGAATCGTTTCTACTAAAACATCATCAATAAAGACATCACCGCTATAAACAAGAATATTCTTGCTCTCTTCACTTCCGCTAACAGTGTAGCTACCTAAATACGTGTCATAGCTGTCGATAATGATGTTTTCCATGCTTGTCAAAGTCTCGCCTTGAATACTTAAGGCATAAAAATAATCGTAAACTCCATCAACTTTGCCATACAAAGCGACATAGACATATCCTTGATCATTAAAGTAAACATTTCCACTAGTAATATCGTTAGATGAATTATACGGAATAGATATAGTGATCAGTCCATTTTCGTTACTTAAAACCGAATAATCAAAATCATATCCGTTATAAGTGCCGCTTCCATCTTGATTGAGAACCAAATCGACGTAAGTTTTCCTACCATAATCAAAGACGCTGTGAGTTCCAAGATAAGCCTCTTTTAAACCGATAACGCCAGTCAAATCAAGGCTGATATCTTCTTGAATATTATCTAAAGAGAAAGCAGTTCTGCTGTTATTTAAACGCAACTGATAATCACCGATAGTAACATCTTCAGTTACAGTTAATACATAGACACCTTCATCATCAGGGTTGTCTTCTAACATGATGACGACATTAGTTCCTTCTTCAATCTTAGATGGATCTAACTCTTCCCCAATAGGAGCGGCATTTGACCACCCGGTGCTCGGATCTCTTTTATAAATCTTTGCAAGCATATGCCCGCCTAATTTTATTTCTAAAGAATAAGTAACAGCGGCTTCAAATACGTAAGAAGTTAAATCCAATGTAGTTCCAGTGTCAGGAACAGTAAACATCAACACTCTTTGAGCGACGTTAACTTGAACAGGAAGCGCCCCAAACATAACATTAGCAACGCCTTCGCTAACATTGTCAAACCTAAGTTCATATTGGCCAGCTGTTGCCTCTTCTTCCTCTAAATAAACTAAAACTGTTGTTCCAACTTCTAAATTAGATAAATCTACAGCTGTTCCTTTAACTGGATTAGAAATAGAAGAACCATCTGCCGGAGCAAAAGCACTGGCGGTAAAATGAGGAGCAACTACTGCAACAGGCACGTATTGCTTCTCTTCTTCGGAAGAAGAGGAAGAAGACGATGAAGATGATGTTTCCGAGCTAACAGAACTAGAAGATTCTGATGAGACACTCGAAGATCCTGAGGAAACGCTCGATTCAGTTTCCGAACTAACGGCAGACGAACTAGATTCTGATGATACAGACGATTCACTAGAAGAAGTAGAAGTAGAAGTACTCTCAGATGTGCTAGTTTCACTAGAACTCGCTTGACTGCTTGAAGATGCAGTGTCTTCGCAAGAAACTAGTCCCATACCTAGCGCAAGCAATAACACTAAAGCGGCATGTTTTTTCATAAGTTAATTTATCCTTTCCACATATTTTCCACCATTGTTTAGCGGTGGAAAACAACTAGAAATATTATTGCTTACAAAGCTGAAAAAAACAAGACGAAATTTTAAAAACAAAAAGAGATATCGGTTTCCCAATATCTCTGTTAATGTCAAATAAAGAAACTATTTAACAGCTTCGATTAAGCCAAATTCCCCATCGTCACGGCGGTAGAGAATGCAGGTGTTGTGAGTCGAAGAATCTTCAAAGATGAAGAACGGGTGATCCAAAGCATCCATACGAGTGATAGCTTCTTCGATATCCATCGGAGTTAAAGACAAAGTCTTGCGTTTAACGATATCTTTAGCACTCTCAGGTTCTTCATCGCCATTGATAACTTCCAAGGCAATAGCTTTAGCGATACCAGATTGTCTTCTAAGACGTTCGAGCTGAGCCTTCATCTTTCTGATTTGACCTTCTAACTTATCAACCACTAAATCGATAGCGGCATAAGCGTCTTTTTGATCGTTGACCTTGGCGCGGAGATAAATGCCATCAGCCTGAATAGAGACTTCAGCAATTTGATAGATTTTAATAACGGATATAGTGATAGTACAGTGAACATCTGAACCCTTTTCAAAGTATTTTTCCATCTTTGAAATCTTCTTTAAAGCGTATTCCTTTAAAGCTGGAGTAATTTCAACTCCTCTTCCGACAATTTGATATTCCATGTCATTTGTTCCTTTCATTAGCGGAATTCCTTCCGCTTTTCTTAACTAAAGTATAACACAAAGACAAGTGATGAAAGCCCTTGATTTCAACATATATCAAATTTTCTTGAAATTAGATAAAACTAGTCAAAGCGAAATTAAACAGGCAGTTTAAAAACAACAATAAACATCTCATTTATAAAAATTCACATAATAAAGATATATATAGTAATGAACAGCGCTTACGTTTATATTGAATTACCATTTTAGTAATTCAGTTTAACTAAATATTGACTTCAAATTACATAAATTGTAATTTTAAATACAAGGAGGACATCTGTGGACTATGAGTATATAAATCAAAGTGCAAAAAGAAAATACGAAAGCGAAAAAAGCATGCAAAAAGAATATGGAAAAGCCATTGCCGAAGGAATGAACAAATTCCTGCAAGCCGTATACAGTGCAAAAAACGCCTACGATATAAAATCACTTCCAACCTTCTTTATGGAACATCTAAAAGGAAATTTAAAAGAATATTACTCTGTTAGCCTTGATAAAAAGAAAAGCAAATGGAGGTTAATGATTCAAATGCTCGATGAAAACAACCGCGGAATAACACCGACAAGCAATGAAAATCTATTTCTAAAATCAGTAACAAAAATAAGAATAGGAAAATTAAGTGAACATTATGCCGAATTTTAAACAATATCACCCTGGATTTTTTGTTAAAGACTCTCTTGAAGTCATGAACATGACCGCAAAAGAGTTTTCTATTAGAACAGGGATATCAGAAAGAACACTATCAGCTTTAATTACCGGACACGGTGAAATAACTTTTGATATAGCTCGCAAACTGGCTGCTTATTTTGATAATTCAATTGATTTTTGGACTAACCT
>JADING010000092.1 GCA_017694135.1 Candidatus Scatoplasma merdavium | reverse complement strand
CAAAACCCAACGCTTTTTACTGGAACTATTGAATCAAATTTACGCTTTGGTAAAAAGGATGCGAGCGAAGAAGAAATAAAAAGGGCTATCGAGATATCTCAATCATCAGAGACCGTTAAAGTTAAAGGTGGATTGCAAAGTTATGTAAATAGAGATGGGAGTAATTTTTCTGGAGGTCAAAAACAGAGGTTAACCATCGCTAGGGCTTTGGCTAAATCACCGAAGATTCTTATTTTAGACGATGCTTTTTCTGCTTTGGATTTTAAAACAGATTACCAGCTGAGAAAGGCGCTTAATGAAAACTTGAAAAATGTCGATATATTTATCGTATCTCAGAGGGTTTCAACAATAAAAAATTGCGATGAAATAGTCGTTTTAGATAAAGGGAGAATTCACGGGGTTGGTAAACATGAGGAATTAACAAAAACGTGTAAGATTTACCGTGAATTTTGTCAATCTCAGGGGATGAAACTATGAGGAAAAGAAACGGTTCTAATCTCGCGTTCTTGTGGCGATTTGCTTCAAAATACAAATGGGAGTTGCTTTTAGCCTTCTTTTCTTCTTTGATTTATGTCGGCTGCAACATATTTGTTCCAATAGCATGCGGGTATGCTCTTGATAATTTAAAAACTGGAGATGATGTTACAAACTTAACTATTTTAGCTATCGGAGTGTGTACTGTATTGGCTTTTGTATTTTATTGGTTGCTATCTTATCTTTCTTTTGATGTTTCATTTAAGATGCAAAGAGATATTCGCAACCAAGCAATGAATAAGCTTATTGACGCTGATATTTCTAGTCTCGATCAATCTTCTTCGGGTGATCAAATTGTTGTTTTAATTACTGATATCACTATTATTAGCGATGGCGTGTCACAGATGTTTATCCAGCTTTTCACTGGTGTTTTTACAGTAGTTTTCACTTTGATTATTATGTTTTTCTATTCGTGGGAGTTGGCGTTGGTTGTCTTTGTTTTAACTCCGTTATCTGTTGTCGCCGCATCTTTAATTGCCCGAGGCACTTCGAAGACTTTCAGGCATCAATCATCTTTGCGCGGGAAGCTTGGAGCTTATTTGAATGAACACGTTGAAAATCAAAAACTCGTTTTGCTTGATTCTAACCAAAAGCAGGCAGAAGATGGATTTGAAGAAATAATTCAAAAGCTTAAGATACAAGATCGTTGGTCTGATTTTTACGCTTCTGTTATTAATCCTACCACTAGACTTATTAACACTTTAATTTATGGAGCGGTTGCGGTATTAGGCGCTTATTGGATCATTAGTGGAACAATTGTTATGAGTATAGGTAACCTAATGACTTTTACGATGTTTACAAATAATTACACTCAACCTTTCAACGATATTTCTTCAGTTTTGGCAGAGCTGCAGAACGCTTTTGCTTCTATTGGTAGAGTTGAAAAACTATTGGATATCAAGCAAGTTGAAGACGATTCAAATAAAGGTGAAATAGATGGGATTGGCACTTTGGAATTCTCTCATGTTTACTTTTCTTATGACGGAAAGAAGGATGTTCTAAAGGATATAAGTTTTAGGCTTGATAAAGGTATGCACGCAGCTATTGTTGGACCAACTGGATGCGGGAAGACGACTTTGATCAATTTAGTTATGAATTTCTATTCTCCTTCGAAAGGTTTAATTCTGATTGATGGAAAAGACATATCGACGATTAAGCGCTCTTCTTTAAGAGACCACATTGGTATGGTTTTGCAAGACACTTGGCTATTTGATGGAACCGTGAAAGAAAACATCGCTTATTCTAATTCTGAAGCTAGTGATGAAGATATAGTTTCAGCTGCTAAGAAATCGAATGCTAATTTCTTTATTACTCAGATGGAAAACGGATATGATTCTAAAATATCTGATGCTTCAGGAATTTCCCAAGGTCAAAAGCAGCTGCTTTGTATTACGCGTTTGATGCTGAAAGAAGAAGACCTCCTTATTTTGGATGAAGCCACTTCAAACTTAGACACTTTGAATGAAAAGATAGTGCAAGAAGACTTTCGTAAGATTATGGAAGGTAAAACTTCTATTGTTATCGCCCATCGCCTTTCAACTATTCAATCTTCCGACATTATTTTGGTTATGAAAGATGGACAAATAGTTGAAAAAGGAAAGCATGAAGAGCTTCTTAAACTCAATGGCTTCTATTCGGAGCTCTACTATTCTCAGTTTGCAAATTTAGAGGATTAAAATTTGTGAGCACGGACTAAATACAAAAGAAGTGACCGAGCTTGCAAGGCGACAAACTTATCTTTTAAAAAGCTTTCAACCTCATTAAAGGGAAGAACTAAGTGTTGAATGTCTTCGAATTCTTCAAGGTGCTCTTTTTCTAGTTCACTAACTTTAGCAATGCAGACAGCGTTTAGTTCATCTGAAAGACCAGAAGAAGTTGGGCTAGCGTTAAAAAGAAGTTCGATATTCTCGACTTTTCCACCAACTTCTTCGCTAACTTCGCGCTTGGCAGCGGTGATTACATCTTCGTTATCATCTACTAGACCAGCTGGAATTGAGTAGACATATCTGTTTAATGCTGGGCGGAATTGCTTAGTTAATACAGCGTATTTAGTTCCGTTTTTTTCTAAGTAGGTCAAGATTAAAACCCCATCAGGCTTCGCTTCATTGCTCTTTGATAAAAGGTGATTTTTATCATGGCGTGAAGCGATGTAATACGAGTAGGTTTTGAAGGTGTTATCCTTTGTTTTTACTTCGTAAATTAAAGTGTAATAGTTTAAATATGGGTGTTCGGTTTCTTTGATAGCATCCAGAAGTTTCCAATCCATCTTTTTACCTCCCTAGCTACTATATCACTAAGTTGTAACTGGGTTATAATTAACAAGGAGGTCAAGTATGGAAACTACGAGAATAGTTTATTTAGGAACACCCGAGATATCAGCTTATCTTTTAGAAGGTTTAATTACCTCTGGATTTAATATTGTTGGAGTAGTAACGCAAGAAGATAAACCTCAGGGAAGAAAGATGAAGCTCACACCCTCTCCGGTTTCAAATATCGCTGAAAAATACAATATTCCTCTTTTTAAGCCTCACAAACTCAATAAAGAGTGCGACTTTTTAAACGATCTTAATCCTGATTTGCTTTTAACTTTTGCATATGGTCAGATACTTTCAAGCAAAGTCCTGTCTTTTTCAAAATTACCCCCTATTAATTTTCACGCTTCGTTATTACCTAAATACCGCGGTGCTGCACCTATTCAGTACGCTTTAGCAAATGGGGAAGCCAAAACTGGGATGACCATTATGGAAATGGTTAAACAGATGGATGCTGGAAGGATATTTGCCCAGGAAGAGATAGAGATATCTAGACTTGATAACTGCACTTCGCTTTCAGAAAAATTAGCTAAACTAGCCTTAGATATGGCAAAAAAATACCTTCCTTTATATTTTGAAAATAAACTGGAAGGAAAAGAGCAAGATGAGAGTGCGGTTACATTTTCACCATCTATTAAAAAAGAAGAAGAGAAGTTATCTTTAGATTTAAAACCTATTGATTTTGTAAATAAAGTTAGGAGTCTCGCTTTAAATCCTGGTGCTTATTTATTATCCGACTCTCAAAGATTTAAGATCTACCATGCTGAAGTGTATTCTTCATTGAAAGAAAGAGATGCCGGAACACTAGTTGTGAAAAACAAAAAACTTATCCTTCAATTAAACGATGGGGAAGTTGAGTTAATTAAGATTCAACAGCCTTCAAAAAAAATGATGGATGCCGCTTCTTTTATTAACGGACACAGTGAAGAAGACATTAGAAAGATGATATTAGAATGAAACAACATCAGCTAATTTATAAAATCGTTTTGACTGCTATATTTGCAAGTCTTTGCTACGTGTTAACAACCTTTGTCAGCATACCTATTTTTGGTGGAAGTGGGTATATAAATTTTTCAGATGCTTTTGTTTTTTCTCTGGCCTTTTTAATTAATCCTGTAGTAGGAGGATTGGCTGGAGGTATAGCTAGTATGCTTTCGGATTTGACTTTGGGCTATACCCAATATGCAGTGTTTTCTCTGATCATTAAATTTTTAGAAGCAAATGTTGCGTATTTGATTTGTTATTTGATGTCGAAAAAGGGTGGATTCAATTATGTGAAAGCGATGATATCTATGGTAATTGCTGGCTTTTTTATGGCCGGATGTTATTTGATACCAGATTGGATAACCTACGCTAGTGGAATTGATACATCACTGAGCGCTTTGCTTTTAACTAATTTTGCTTTTAATTCTTTACAAGGTTTAGTTAATTCTTGTATCGCTTTAGTATTATTGCGCGCTATGTATCCGTTGTTTCATAAAGATAAAAAAGGAAAAACTAATCTTTAGATATAGTAAAATAGAAAAGTCGAAAGGAATTTTAAGATGGTTAAAATCAACGTTAAAAACTTCGGTACTTTAGTTGTTGAAATGGATTATGAAGCGGCGAAGAATACCGCTGCTAATTTTGTTCAGTTAGCAAATCAAGGTTTTTATGACGGACTTAAATTTCACCGTGTTATTAAAAATTTTGTGATTCAAGCTGGAGATGGCGAACTTAATCACAAGTTTGTAGATTATTCCATTAAGGGTGAGTTTGCTCAAAATGGGGTGGAAAATAATTTGAAACATGTCCGAGGAACCATTTCAATGGCGAGATCTTATTTACCTAATTCCGCTTCGAGCCAGTTTTTCATTTGCGTGACCGATCAGCCTCATTTAGATGGAGCCTACGCCGCGTTCGGCAAATTGGTTGAGGGATTTGACGTTTTAGATAAAATTGCCTCAGTTCCGACTGATTCTCAAGATTGTCCAATTGAAGATGTGGTAATTGAATCTTGTGAAGTTATCGATGAAGAACTTTATCCTGTAGAGAAGATTAAAGAGCTATTTACTTTATGATTTCAATTGTTAATGTTTCGAAGTCTTTTGGTAATAACAAGGCTGTAAACAGCTTATCATTAGACATTAAAAATGGAGAAATCTTCGGTTTGCTTGGACCTAACGGTGCGGGAAAATCGACCACTTTAAAGATGATTACCGGTATTTTAAAACCGGATAATGGAGATGTGCTTATTGATGGCAATTCAATTGTTACTAATTCCATTGAAGCGAAGATGAATTTCGGCTTTGTCCCTGATTCTCCTAATATGTTTTTAGGAATGACAGGGGAGAACTACCTGTCTTTTATCGCCTCTTGCTATAGGATAGAAAAGTCGAAAGCTATGGAAAGAGCAATTGAATTGAGTAAGAAGTTTGAAATTTTTGATAACTTGCATGAAGTTATCGCTAATTATTCTCATGGTATGAGACAGAAGCTTTTTATCTGCGGTTCATTGCTTCATAATCCTAATAACTGGATATTGGATGAACCTCTTACTGGATTAGATCCGGAAGCGGCCTTCCAAGTGAAAAACACGATGCAAGAAATGGCAAATGAGTCTAAATCTATTCTTTTTTCGACACACGTTCTCGATGTGGCGGAAAGAGTTTGCGATCGAATTGGAATTATCGATAAAGGTCAGCTCTTATTTGTTGGAACTTTAGAAGAATTGCGAGAAAAACAACACGAGGAGAACACGAATTTAGAATCGCTGTTTTTGGAACTTACTAAAAATGATTAATTTAATTCAACTTTCAAAAGCTTGTTTTGCCCACTCTTTGAATTTTCGGCGTGGAAATAAAAGAAAACTATCTGGTTCAGCTAATTTCATAGGGCAGCTGTTTGTCGGCGTATTTATCGCTTTGGTTTTTTGTTTGACGTATTTGACAAACCTTAAGTTAGCATTTTCAAGTGGAGACATGGA
>JADING010000013.1 GCA_017694135.1 Candidatus Scatoplasma merdavium | reverse complement strand
TCCTTTAACTGCTGCCTGACTAGTCACTTTTGCTTTGGATGCTAAAAAGAGCAAATAAACTAAATTAATTAATTAAATTATTCCTAATTGATATTTGTATAAAAGCGCTTTAAACATCTAAAACTTACCTTAAAAAAAGAGTAAAATCACTATGTTTGAGAAAAGCTTATGGGGAAAACTATAGATTTAACTACTGGTAATCTGAAAATCAATATTGTCCGCTTTGCTATTCCGGTTATGTTATCGGGAATTTTGCAGTTGTTGTTTTCCCAGGCAGATATTATTGTTTGCAATTTCTTCGGTTCGGAGTATTCGGTTGGTGCGATTAACGCCACTTCGCCTTTTACGAACTTAATTCTCAACATATTGATAGGCTTTTCTGTGGGAGCTAACGTCTGCATTTCTAATGCGGTTGGAGCTAAACTTAAAGAAAATGCGGAAAGAATTATCGGAACATCATTGATTCTTGGTTTGGTTTGCTCTGTTGTTCTCGGTGCTTTGGGTGTAATTATTACGCGCCCTGTTTTGGAACTTATGGGGACTCCTGCTGAGTGTATAGATTTATCTACTCAATATCTGCAGATTTACTTTTGTGGAGTACCATTTATTATTTTGTATGATTTTGCAGCAGCTTTACTTAGAGGAATGGGGGATTCTAAACGCCCGTTTTATTTTTTGACCTTAGCTGGAGTTTTAAATGTCGGATTAAATTTAATATTTGTCATTTGTTTTGACATGGATGTTTCTGGCGTGGCTTTGGCGACTACTTTGACTCAAGGTGTTGCGGCTTTTCTTTCTATCTATGTTTTGTTTAAAGGTCATTTGTTTGCTAATTTCCACTGGAAATATTTTCGTTTTAAGAAGAAGGAAGTCGTAAGTATTATTAAAGTTGGCATTCCTGCTGGAATCCAGTCATCTTTCTTTTCTATTTCAAATTTAATTATTCAGTCTTCTATTAATTCATTTGGCGCTAACGCTGTCACTGGCTCTGGAGCCGGAGCTCAGATTGAATCTTATTTGAACACTATTCAGAATTGCTTTGGCCAAGCTTGCATTGCCTTTGTGGCGGCAAACTACGGATCTCACAATATCAAAAATATTAAAACCGCTATTAAATGGTGTTTGATATATGCATCTAGCGTTACTGTTGTCACTTCTTTGGTTGCAGTTTTAGCCCGTGATCAGCTTCTGTCTTTGTTTTTAAACAGCGATAATGCTGAGGCGTTAAAAGTTGGTTCGACACGCGTCTTAATTAACTGCGGATTATATATAACTTACGTCTTTACTGATTGTCCTCCTTACGCTGAGAGAGGGCTAAAGTATTCTTTGATTCCAACAATAATTTCTTTGTTGGGAATCTGCGGTTCTCGTCTGCTATTTATTTTTACCTTATTTAGAATGGAACAGTTCCATTCGATGGATTGGCTTTTCTATACCTATCCTATTTCTTGGGCATTAACTGGTGCTGCTCACTTAGTGGCGCTTTTGTATATGTACAGAAAGACAAAAGAGAAGATATTAGGCGGTGCTTCTTTAGTTGCTGAATCTAAATAAATCTTTTCTTCTCTAAATATATTTGTTGAAAAATCTCTTTCTTTTTTTTGTTTTCCTCTTTTAAATATCTCAAATATGCCCAGTGATACCATATTAAATCAAAACCCCTTAAATATTTATCAAGGTTATCTAGATAATATTTTTCTTTTTCTTCGTTATCAAAATACAAATGGATAAGATAAAGCTTTTCGTTAGTAGTAAACTCACATTCGCTTATTAAAGAAGTGATGTCGAAATATTCCATTCCTATGCAGGCAAATTCGTAATCAAAAAGAAGGACCTTTTTAGATTCAGTAAACATTATGTTGTTTGTTACTAAATCTAAGTGAGAGAGGGTGAGTTGGGTTAACTTTTGCCTTTCATTTAAAAAGCTCTCAATTTCTGGAAGATAGATTCTTTGTTCTTCTTTTAGTTTGTTCCGAAAAGATGAGAGCAGAGAAGAATAGTTAACCTTTTCAAGTCCATTAAAGTTCAGGGAATGGAAAGCTTTTATCGCCTTGATAATTTCATCTAGGTGTTTCTTGCTTAGAGAGGATATCTCATTTGTTAAACTCTTTAAATTTGGAATATATTCGCTTAAAAGATGGTATCTGTCAAAAGATATTACTTTGGCGCACAACTGGTGTTTAGCGCTTAAATTAGTTAATTCTACAAGTGGTTTTGAAAAAGAGTAGAAGTTTTTATCTCCGCATTTTAAAAAGTATTTTTCATTAATTAGATAATTTCTGTTTGAAATACCTATCTTGTCTTGTACTGCTGATTTAATTTCTATGCCGTTTTTATTGAGAAACTTTAAATCTTCTTTAGTTAATATAGAGTTCATCACGTTTATTATAGAGTTTTTAAATTAAGCGTTGTTAAGTATAAGATTTATTCTTTTTCTAAACGTTATAAATTGTAAAAGTTAACATGTTTCACTCTCTTTTCAAAAAAGCTTTATAACCATTAAGAAAATAAAATAGCACGGGCACAAGAATGCGATTGATTAATGCTATCACTTGCTATTTTTGTTAGTTTAAGTAAATTGATTTAGAAAGTTGACAGTATAAGACAAAGACAAATAAAAAGCGTTTGTTTTTGTGCTTGTTATAAGCCCAGTTGGACTGTTTTGTGATAAGCTAATTAACAGAAGGAGAAATTAATTAAAATTATGTCTGATAAAAAAATTCTCGTTGAAACTTCCGCTCGTCACGTTCACGTTACCCAGGAAACTTTAGAAGTTCTTTTTGGAAAAGGTCACACTTTAACTTCAAAGAAAGAACTTTCTCAGCCCGGCCAGTTTGCTTCGACTGATAAGGTTACCGTTATTGGGTATAACAAAAAGGATCCTAATGGCCCTCGCCCTCAAGCTAGCTTGTCGATTCTTGGACCTTGCAGAGATCACAATCAGGTTGAGGTTTCCTTTACCGATGCGCGTTCTTTAGGTTTAACCGCTCCGGTTAGAGAATCTGGAGATATTAAAGGATCGGGCAAATGCACCTTGAAAGGTCCGGCTGGAGAAGTCGAATTAGAAGAGGGTGTTATTGTTGCCAAACGCCATATCCATATGACTCCGTCTGATGCTGAAGAATTTGGCGTTACTAATGGTCAGATTGTTTCTGTTGAAGTTGATACTGGTAAAGGCAGAAAGACCATTTTTGCTGACACCGTCATTCGTGTCTCTGAAAAGTATGCCTTAGCTATGCATATCGACACTGATGAATCTAATGCCAGCTGCGCTAGCGGTGTTGTTTACGGTATTTTAATCAAGTAGTTAATTATTATGCCATCTTTGCTCACGCATTACTTTTATACCTGTGATTTACTTAAATATAACGAGG
>JADING010000091.1 GCA_017694135.1 Candidatus Scatoplasma merdavium | reverse complement strand
TTGTTCTTCTTCTTGGCTTTTTCAATTTCTTCCGGTTCCTTTTTGAAATTAATCTTTCCTAAGTGAGACATGAGAATGACTCTCGCGCCTTTTTTAACGAGTTCTTGGATAGTAGGAAGAGCGGCAACAATACGGTTGTTATCGCGAATCGAACCATCATCTTTCATCGGGACGTTAAAATCGACTCTAACGATAACTTTCTTTCCCGTGACATTCATTTGATCAACTATTTTTTTCATCGTTTATTTTCTCCTTTATTTTGAAAAAAACAGCGCCGGAGAAATCCCCGGGCGCTGTTTTAAGATTTAATTTGATTCAATTAGCAACCGAGGACTTCAGCGTAGTGCTTAGCCAAACGGATAAGCTGGCAAGTATAGGAGTACTCGTTGTCATACCAACCGAAGACATCAACGTGTTGATTGCCATCCGGATCAGTAAAGACGTTAGTATCGGTAGCATCATACATACCACCGCAAGTTAATCCTAAGATATCAGAAGAGACGAGCTTATCTTCAGTGTAAGCTAAGATACCCTTCAATTCACCTTCAGAAGCTTCCTTCATAGCAGCGGAAATAACTTCTTTAGTAACTTCCTTCTTCAAGATAACGTGGAGATCAATTAAAGAACCATCTAAGACCGGAACACGGACAGCCGAACCTTGTAAACGGCCGTTGAGTTCAGGTAAGACCAAACCGATAGCCTTAGCAGCACCAGTGGTATTAGGAATGATGTTCTGAGCGGAAGCTCTACCACGGCGGAAATCTTTTTCCTTAACGATATCCAAAGTAGCTTGATCGTTAGTATAAGCGTGAACGGTAGTCATATAACCGCCAACGATACCGAACTTGTCATTTAAGACTTTGCAAATCGGAGCTAAGCAGTTAGTGGTGCAAGAAGCGCCAGAGATAACCTTTTGATCAGCAGTCAACTTATCGGAGTTAACGCCATAGACATAAGTCGGAGTAACTTTATCAGAAGCCGGAGCAGAAATAACAACACCCTTGACAGAATCGTGGATGTGAACGCCAGCGGTTTCTTGGCTCTTGAAGCGGCCGGTGCACTCTAAGACGATATCAGCACCTTTCCAATCGATGTCAGCCGGATTCTTTTCAGCGGAGACAGGGATTTTAGTTCCTTTATAGATGATGCCACCTTCATAAGAAGAGATATTTTCAGCTTCCCAAGTACGGTGAGCGGTGTCGTATTTAAGAAGATAAGCTAAGTTAGCCGGAGAAGAAAGATCGTTGATAGCGACGACTTCCATGCCTTCTTCTTGGCAACGACGGAATGCGAGACGACCAATACGGCCGAACCCATTAATACCAATTTTAATTGACATTATTTAATGTCCTCCTTGTACACGCTTAAATTATAGCTGAGTTACACTTCTTTAACAACTAAAAGAAAGGGGTTACATCGCGATTTAACTCGCGTAAAAACCTAGCAAAGTATACCCATTGTGATGCCCTTGCGACCCCTATTTACAAGATGCAACACCCTTAATAACTTTGCAACCCATACACAAGGTGTTTATTACTATAGCCTCACTTACCTATATTTACCAAAATACCTTTCTTCATCAGCTTTTCTAGCATTTGCTGCTTCCCTTTTAGTTTTGAATCTGCTCTTTTAATTCATATATCTTTAAAATCCCGCATTTGTCATAGACTTCAGCTCCTCTACTTTCAAAAGGAAGCCAAAGCTTCTATTTAGAACCATAAGAAAAGCCCCACCAAATTTCACTAGCATGGCATAAATAAATAACTTATTAAATGTTAGTCTTTCTTTTCTTTCTCAACAATTTCCCAATGGCCGTTTTTTGACGAACCTACATATTTAATATGAGGATTATCTTTTAAAATTCTGAAAATTGTGCTTATTGATTTATTCAATATGGTAGACATTTCTTTTCTTGTGATTTTAGGGTTGCCTTTAATTAATTCTATGATACTTTTTTGCAATTCATCCTTTTGAGGTTCATTTTGAGGTTCATTTTGAGGTTCATTTTGAGGTTCAAACCCTAATCCGGTAGTATCTATAGGGTTTAGATTAGGAAGATTCACAATGAAACAGTGCTCCATATTGAGAAGTTCAGCTTTTGAGGCAGATTTATCGTACGCGCCAATAATTCTTGGCAACCCGCTACCATAATTTTCAATAAAACCTAACATGTATAAAATTCGTACAACTCCTGGATTCCTAAAGGATTGCTGGCCAGCCAAAACTTCTTCCAAAGTATATTTGTATATGGAACCAGGATTAAAAATCCTACAATACATAGGGAAAAATTCAATTTTAATATTAAATGGAAAACTATAGTCAGCATGACAAATTGCATTCAAAATTGGTAAATTTCCCTAATTTTGATACAAAAAGGTCTTGATTAGCTATTTCTAGCGTATCAAACCATTACTTTCTTTATGCCTTTCCACATCGTAGGCTTACTAAAATTAAAAAGAGATGTATTATATTTTCTTATTCAAAAACGATTGATAAAAAGAATTAATCATCGCTGTTTTTAAATCTCTTAGCGTCTTCTTGAAACTTTTTAAAAATGCGCGCCACACCAGAGCGAGAAACGTAAATTCCCTTCTCGTTTAAATAATTAGCTAGTTCTTGGTAAGAAGCGTCTTTCAGCTTCTTTCTAGCTTCGGCAACTTCTTTCATCTTCTGGTTGAAATAAGAAGCGCCGCAATACTTTTCTAAAAGCGCAATATCTTCCAAATTCTCCTCTCCGTTCTTCAGAGCGCGAGAATAGTTAGCCTGAGCGCAAATAGTCAAGCGGTTTTCATTGTTAAAATAGTCCTTCTCTAAGCGGGAGTTTTCAAATTCAAACATCATTTGCTGAGCACCAATGTAAGATAAGAACATTGAAATTTGATCTGACCGCTTGAGATAAAGGACGTATTTATTGCGCCTTTTAATCAGCTTAAAAGCCATAGAATCAACCGAGCGGAAATTCAGCAATCCTTTCAAGACTGCCTTGGCTTCACTTTCTTCGTCAAAGCTCAATTCGCAAAAATAAGAAGGCAAATTAGGATCAGAAACCAATCCGCTAGCTAAAAAAGCCCCAATTACATATCCGCGAAAATGCTTGCTATCTAAATTGCGAACAGGTTTTATGTTATCGATCGGATTGAGTTCCAAATCTTTTAAAATCTCTTCGACATTCTTTTCAATGTGAATGTGATAAATGACATTTTTATCCAATCGAAGCTGCTTAGTGTAATCTATCTTTACTTCCACCCCATAGAGTTCTTTGAAAAGATTAAAAACAAAGCGGGACACCGTGGCAGAAGAAGAAGCAAGATTCAAACAAAACTGCGGAGTAATAGACAAAGATCCTACGCTTCTAGCGTAAGAAGAAAGGATCCCGTGTTTCTCTTCTTCCGTATAAGAATTCAAACACAGTTCATCTTTGATTCTTTTAGAAAAAGAGGGGTGAGTTGAACTTTTGCTCATTTTAATGTCTTTAAGTATGCCCTAGCAGATATCGCCGCCTTAGCCCCATCTGAAACCGCGCTTACTACCTGGCGAAGATTAGTATTAGAAATATCCCCTGCCGCAAAAAAGCCCGGTACTGAAGTCTTCATATTCTGATCAACTTTGATAAAACCTTTGGCGTCTATGACATCTAAATAACCTAAGAAATCCGAGATTGGACTCGCGCCAATAAACAAGAACAAACCATCAACTTTCAAAGTTTCACCGTTAGATAAAACGATTTGCTCAATATGGCGAGCGCCTTTAGAGTCAACAATTTCGCAGTTAGAATAGACGCTGATATTGTTCTTTTGAGCAACCTTTTCTCTTATTTCAACTGAAAAAGAAGAATAATCCGCTTTAACTACAAGATAAACACTTTCAACAATATCGGATAAGTAAATAGCTTCTTTCACCCCGTGTTCATCTTCGATATATACTCCAACCGGTTTGTTTTTGTAAAAAGCCGCATCGCATTCAGCGCAACGGGATATTCCGTTTCCAAAATAGCTGTCAGAGCCAATGACCTTGTAAGGTTTTTCCAATATGCCGCTAGAAACAATAACGGACTTAGCTTTTATATCCCCTTCGGAAGTCATAACTAAGAAACCGTCATCTTCTTGATTGATGGTTGAGACCTTGCCTTTGATATAAGGGACATTCAACTCGTCTATTTGATCCTTCATCTTCTTAGCGAGCTCTTCTCCACTTCCAATATAAGAAGGGTAATTCTCAATTTCTTTAATCGAATTCAACTTCCCGCCAATCTCGCCTTTATCAATTCCTAAAACATCGACAGATGAACGTTTTAAATAAATGCAAGCACTAACACCAGCCGGACCTAATCCAACAACTAAACAATCGCACTTTCTTTCCATAATTACTCCTTAATCAAGCGGGAAACGAGTTCTGAAAGCTCATCGTAAGAAGTGACTTTATAATCGCTGTCATCTTCGTTAGAGACTTCTTTCAAACCGAATTTAACTAAGCAAACTTTCACTCCCGCAGCTTTCCCAGCTTGGATATCGACCTTGTCATCACCGACGTAAATAACCTCGTCTTTTGACAGCCCTAATTCTTTTATACAACAAAGGATAGGTTCAGGGTCTGGCTTATGCTTAGAAGTTCTTTCATAGTAAAAAACAGAATTGAAATATTTCTTTAAATCAAAAGCCGTCAAGCAACGTTCAACTCCGCTTTTTATCTTGTTAGTGACCAACCCGATTTTCAGGTTCTCTTTTTTAAAATACTCAAAAGCTTCTCTTTCCCGCGGATACATCAAAGTGTATCTAACAGCATTTTCTTCCGCCCAAGAAAGATACTCCTTCATGATTTTCTCTCTGTCTAAGCCGTAAAAGTAAGTATCTAATCCCCAGGTTAAAGAAGGACCAGAAAGATAAGCGAGCTCCTTTAAAGAAATGAGCCTTTCTGGGCAGAATTTTTCAAAGAGATTAATGTAATTTAAAACGACGTAAATATCGGTGTTTAAACTGGTTCCATCTAAATCAAAGATGATTCCTTTAACCATTCTTTTTTAAATCTCCCGCTTTCTTTTGTTTCAGATAGAAACGGACTATGTGATTAACGATAATCAAAACAATACCAACGACAATAAAAGCGATAGCCATACCGACAGCACGCAAAGAATCAGCTTGAATCATACCCATCTGATACTTCGCGTCACGCAGAGGTTCTAAAACCAATCTAACTAAGCCGTAATAAGCGAAGTAAGCGAAGGTTTGATCTCCGTAACAATAGTGCTTTCCAAAGACAAAAGGAATAAAACGAGTAATGACAAAATAACCACCGAGATTAACTATACCTTCTAAAAAGAACAGCGGTACATGGTAAGCTCCATTGACAACCATATTCGATTGAATGAACGAAGGCAACCACCAAGAAGACATATCTACGATATTCCCGTAAACTTCCTGATTGAAGAAATTTCCCCATCTGCCAATAGCTTGCGCCACTAAAATAGTTGGAACCGCAAAGTCGGCGCAACGGAGAACATCCATATCTTTTCTGCGGAAATAAACGTAGAGAATTCCCGCTAGGGCTCCGCAAATAACACCACCTTGAATAGCTAGACCACCATCTCTAAACGCAAAAATATCAGCAAAGTTATCAGCGAATCTTTCCCATTCCGCAATAACATACCAAAGTCTCGCTCCGATAATTCCCGAAGGCAAAGCAACTAAAAAGATAGAATTGAACATATCCCAAGGATATCCGTCTTTATGAGCGCGGTAATTAGAAAGAAACAGGGCTACTAAAGCTCCACCGAGAATACAGAAAGCATAAAAATAAATGGTCAAACCAAAAATTTCAAAACCATTAGCGTAAGCAAAAATATTCATTTAACAATTTTTCCTTTTCTAAAATCATCCAATCTCTTTTCAAATTCCTTGCGAGAATCAAATCCGTATTCTTTGAGTTTGAGATTAGTAACAGCGACTTCAACCACTTCAGCAACCGAACGACCGGGAGAAACCGGGAGTTTAACATAAGGGATTTCTACTCCAAGATAAGAAGTTTTCTCATCACTTCCCAAGCGGTCAAAATTGACTTTCGGATCAAACTTAACTAAATCGATGCAGTACTTAATCCTAACTTTACGCTTTAAAGAGTTAATGCCAAAAGTGTGAACAACATCGACAATACCTATACCGCGGCACTCCATAACTCCGTAGATAATTTCCGGCGCCTGCCCTTCTAAAAGTCCGCGGACATTGCGGATTTCCACTTTATCATCCGCCACCAGAGTCTGCCCTCTTTTAATTAAATCGAGACAGACTTCCGACTTACCGATGCCAGAATCCCCAATCATAAGGACACCTTCACCAAAGATCTCTAACAAGTTCGCATGAATAGAAGTTAAAGGAGCGAGCTTTTCAGAAAGGTAATTTAAAACATCAGCTTGGAATTCAGAAGTGTCAGTCTTGGTAGTAAACACCGAGCAATTGTTCTTCATCGCCGCCGCAATAATTACACCCGGGCAATCTAAGCCGTGACAAATTACAATACCCGGAGTTTCCAAAGAGCATATTTTCAAAAAGACTTCATAAGCTTGCTCGTAACTCATGTGTTCTAGATACGACATTTCTTTTCTACCAATCAAAACCAAGCGCGTTTTGCGGTGGAATTCAAAATATCCGGTCATTTCTAAGCCCGGGCGATCAACTTCTACTGAAGTTACATTCCTGCTTAAAGAAGTCGCCGAAGCAAAAACAACATGGAGATTGAAACGATTAACAACATCAAGCAAGGAACACTGAGCCATAATTCTTCCGTTTTATTTTACTATATCCAACTGACTATAACCTAATTGAGATATTTTTTTAAATATTTTCCCGTATAAGAACGCTCGCATTTACTCACCTCTTCAGGGGTACCCATGCAAACAACTTCCCCACCGTTATCTCCTCCATCAGGACCTAAATCGACAATCCAGTCAGCGCATTTAATAAAATCGAGGTTATGTTCAATAACAACAACGGTATTTCCGCCTTCGACAAACTTCATTAAAACATTGAGCAATTTCGCAATATCGGCTGTAGAAAGCCCGGTTGTCGGTTCATCCAAAATGTAAAGCGTGTTAGAACTAGCAACCTTTTCAAGCTCGTAGGCCAACTTAATACGTTGAGCCTCACCACCGGAAAGTTCTGTCGAAGGTTGGCCGAGTTTAATATAGCCCAAACCAACGTCGTTTAACGTGCGGAGTTTTCTCTCAATATATGGAATATTCTTAAAGAATTCATAGGCTTCTTCTGCGCGCATATCTAAAATATCAGCGATGTTTTTTCCTTTGTAAGTAACTTGCAAAAGCTCATCGGTATACCTCTTGCCATGACAGACAGGACAAGTGACGTAAACATCAGGCAAAAATGCCATAGAAATGCGAGTAACTCCATCGCCTTGGCAAGCTTCGCACCTTCCACCCTTAGTGTTAAAAGAAAAGTCTGATTTAGAAAAGCCTTTTAATCTAGCTTCTTTAGTCGAAGCGAAAAGGTCGCGGATATCATCGAAAACCTTAATGTAAGTAGCGGGGTTAGAACGCGGAGTCTTACCGATAGGATCCTGCGAGACATTAATGACCTTATCAAAGTAATTCAATCCGTCTATTGACTTAAATTCACCTGGTAAATCCTTGGTATTTCCCAAAGAAAAAGCCAGAGCTTTATAAAGGATTTCCGTAACTAAGGAAGACTTACCCGAACCGGAAACACCAGTAACTAAATTCAAAGCGCCAGTTTTAAAAGTCACATCGATATTTTTTAAATTGTGGCATTTAGCGCCGTGAATCACGACGTTTTTAACCCCTGGATGACGATATTCAGGAGTCTTAATCTGCTTTCTGTGATACAAATAATCGCTCGTAATAGATTCGTTGCACTTATCAAAACCAGAAATCGGACCAGAGTATATCACTTCTCCTCCGTGATCTCCCGCACCTGGACCAATGTCAACAATCCAATCAGCAGCGCGCATAGTGTCTTCGTCGTGCTCAACAACTACCATAGTATTTCCTAAATCGCGCATTTCTTCTAGTGTTTTAATGAGTTTATCGTTGTCTTTCTGATGGAGGCCAATTGATGGTTCATCCAAAACGTAGATGATACCAGAGAGCTTTGAACCAATCTGAGTCGCCAAACGTATACGCTGAGATTCTCCCCCTGAAAGAGTCATGGCTTCTCTACCTAAAGTCAGATATTCAAGTCCGACATCACACAAGAAAGACAAGCGGTTAATTATTTCTTTAATAACTAAATCAGCAATCTTTCTCTGCCTTTCATCTAACTGAATATCTTCAAACCACTTCTTTAAACGAATCAAAGACATATTGCAAAGTTCCGCAATATTTTTACCGTTGACTTTTACGGATAACACCTTGTCATTTAATCTAGCACCATGGCACTTTGGACACTCTTTAGAAACCAAGAAGCTACCGTAATACAGCTTCATTCCATTTGACTTAGTCTGCTCGTAAAGCCTCTGAAGTTTATTAAACACCCCTTCGGAAATAAGCTTGTTCATAATCGAACCGGTCTTTGTAGTAATCTTGGTTCTAAAAGGTTCTTTAGGCCCGTATAAAACAATATCTTTTTCTTCTTGAGACAACTGGTTATAAGGAATATCCATCGAGATATTAAAGTGCTCACACAACGCTTGGAATTCCAACCAATCTAAAGTTTCACTCTCCTGTTTGTTAACTGAAAAAAACTTCACCGCCCCTTGGTTTAAACTGAGATTGGGATTAGGAACGACTAAATCTTCAGCTGGAGTAATTATTTGACCTAAACCCTTGCATTCTTCACAACAACCCAAAGGATTGTTAAAAGAAAACAGGCGGGGTTCAATTTCTGGCACAGAATAACCGCAAATCGGACAAGAATGATGCTCGGAATAAAGCTTTTCTTCTCCGTTAACATCAACAGTTACAAAACCGTTACCGTAATCTAAAGCGGTCTTAATAGATTCTAACAACCTCTCTTTGGATTCCTCTTTTAAAACAATCCTATCAATTACAACGTCGATAGTGTGCTTCTTGTTTTTAAAAAGAAGGGGGACAGTGTGATAAGAGGTTATTTCCCCTCCATCGATTCTCATTCTTGCTAAACCAGCCTTAATAAACTTATCAAGGGTTTCATAGTGGCTGCCTTTTTCATTGCGCACTACCGGAGACAAAATAACAATCTTGCTACCTAAAGCGCTCTTTAAAACAATATCAACAATCTGTTGAGGAGTCATAGCCTCAATCTTAATGTGGTGATTAGGGCAGTATACTTCTCCGATTTTCCCGAAAAGCAAACGGAGGTAATCGTAAATTTCCGTAACTGTTCCCACTGTTGAACGCGGGTTGTGAGACTTAGTTTTTTGATCGATAGAAATAGCCGGGGTTAAACCATCGATAGAATCGACATCAGGCTTTTCATAAGAACCTAAAAACTGTCTGGCATAAGAAGAAAGGGATTCAATATATCTCCTTTGGCCCTCAGCAAAAATAGTATCAAAAGCCAAAGAAGACTTCCCCGAGCCAGAAACGCCGGTCAATACGACAAGCTTGTTCTTCGGAATATTCAAGGAGATATTCTTCAAGTTATTTACGCGTGCTCCAACGATATCAATCTTATCGTTACCTTCAATTTTAGTATTAACTTTCATACGTCAAAATTATATAGCAGGAAGTTAAAATTGACTATTAAAAGAACTCGAAACTTCAATAATCTTCTTCTTGATTATTGAAGTCTTCGTTTGTATACGCCTTGGTGTGAATGTAATTGTTTGCCTTATCCAACTCGCGCTGTATTTTTTTAAGTTGATTTCTTCTTTTTAAAACTTCCGGAGACAAAACCGTTTCCGTATCTTTAAACATAGAGCTCGAACGCATGACGATCTTTCCTTTAACAAGCTTGCTGGTATCGATAACATCGGCCTTCTGCAAAGACAACTTCGCTAAAGCTGGACCAAATATTTCAAAAACAACCGCCACAGCAATAGCGATAGTAGCGACCTTATTGCCGATATCGTCTTTCCCTGCCGAAGAAAATATCTGGCTTGCAATAGTCGCTAAACCAACCGCAACCCCAGCTTGAGGATAAAGCAAAGGCCCGCCGTATAAAACAATCTTCTTTTCCGTTCTAGTCATCAAACTAGCTAAACACAAACCGGAATACTTGCTTATAAACCTCACGGCAAAATAAACCAAACCAACAACCCCAATAGAAGGGATATATTCGAGCTTCAAATTAATTCCAGACAAAACAAAGAACAGCAAAAGCAGCGGAGCACAGAAGTTTTCTGTCTGCGAAAACAACTCTTCATCTTGACCAAAAGCCTTGTAAGTTGCAGACAATACCATAGTTGAAAGGAGAGGAGAAACCGAAATATTTTCATCAAATGCGCGACATAAACCACTTAAACCAACCAAGACTAACATCGAAGCAACGGTCAAAATCAAACGGTTGTCTTTTGTTCTCGTGGGACTAATAAATACCTTAGCTAACAAGATACCAATACCAAAACCAACAACTAGCATCGCCACATTTAAAACTAGCGGCAAGAAAATATCTTTCCAAACGTGAAGGTTAACCCCGCTTTCTAAAGTCACAGGCACAATACCAGCTAAAATAGAAAAAGCAAACAAAACAATGACGTTATTTAAAGCAATAACTTCAATCATATAATTGACAAACTTGCCTTTACACCCGTATTCCCTCACGGTCATTACAGTTGATGAAGCTGAAGTAGAAGCGGCAATTACACCCAAGATTAAGCAAGCGATCATCGGCAAATCAAAAGACAAGCAAATCAAAAAAATCACCGCAGTAGTAAAGCAAGTCTCAATTAAAGAGATAACCAACGGTTTCCATCCATTGTCTTTAATAAGCTTAAGATCGAAGAACTTTCCACATGAAAAACCTATAATCCCTAATCCGACGTCAGATATAAACGACATTTCACTGATAATTTTTGAAGGAATCAAATTAAGGACAAAAGGACCAATCAATATACCGGTAAACATATAGGCTGTAACATTAGGCAAATGCAAAAGCTTAGTTAATCTAGTCAGCAAAAAAGCCAACAGAAAAATAAGGGCAATAGAAATGACAATTTGAACAGCCAGGGGGATAGAAAACTTCGAGTAAAAATCCTCAACAAAATGCAAATTCATAAAGGTAGTCTAGATCCCCACCCATCTAGTAATTTAATTATACACTTTGTTAACAACTCTTAACAAAAAACCAATTGCAAACATCAGCAATAACTCTAGATACATTGTTTTAAATACAGCAAAGAATCATTAAACAAAAAAGGTCACGAATAACACGTGACCTAAAATAAGTAAGCTTAGATACTTTATTCCTTTTTTGAATAAAAGATTCTCAAGGAGTTAACGATTGAAAGAATCAAAGTACCAACATCCGCAAATGAAGCTAAATACATTTTTATTCCATATAGCTCTTCAAAAGGCAACATAGCGAAGACAAAGATAGCAAATTTAACTAGGAGAATAAAAACAATATTCTCTAAGGAAATCTTCATGACCTTTTTAGACAAGCGCTGAAACTTTGATATCTTCTCTAAATCGTCATTAAGAATAATGACACCTGCTGACTGCTTAGCTACATCGCTACCTAAACCTCCCATAGCGATACCAATATCAGCAGAAAGAAGAGCTGGTGCATCGTTAACGCCATCGCCGACAAAAGCGATGACACCACTCTGCTTAGATTGCTTAAGAACATCAAGTTTATCTTGCGGCAGAAGTTCCCCATACGCTTTAGAAAAGCCGAGTTCTTGCTTAGTAGCTTCAACAATCTGCTTGTTATCACCAGAAAGAATGACCAATTCAGCTTGTTCTTTCATATCTTCAGCCAACTTAATCGCCGAAGGTTTAACTTGATCAGCGAGAATCAAATATCCTAAACATCTATCTTTGGTAAAGACATACAAGCACTTAAACGGTGAGGACAATTTTTCAACTTTTTCCAAGCAATTTTCACATAAATAAGAGTAATCACCTATAAAATAAGTCGTTTGATTTATATCGCCTTTAATTCCTTTGCCAGGCAAATTCTGGAAATTATCTACCGGTTTTAACTTGCCTTTATAAGCTTCTACTACTGCCTTTGCTAAAGGGTGAGTAGAATTAGCCTCTAAAGAGGCTGCAATTGTTAAAGTCTCATCAGAACTAACTTCTTTTAAAACAAACTTCCCCTGAGTCAAAGTGCCCGTTTTATCAAAGAAGAACTGGCGGCATTTTGACATTGACTCAATGTAATTTGCTCCTTTAACTAAGACGTTGAACTTTCCCGCTCTACCTATACCTAAGAAGAAAGAAAGAGGTACTGAAACAACCAGAGCACAAGGACAAGAAATAATTAAAATTGTACAAGCGTTATACAAGGCATCACGGTAATTTGCTCCCCAACCAGCTAATCCATACGCAACCAAGAAATAAACTAAGGCCGCTAAAATAACTAACGGGGTGTAATACTTAGAAAACTTAGAAATGAAGCGCTCAGGCTTAGACTTTTTCGTTTCTTCTTGCGTAATTAAATCGAGAATTTGCTTCAAAGTAGAATCTTCATAAGTTTTAACAACTTTAATAACGATTGTGCCATCGATAACAATAGAACCAGAAATAGCGCTGTCGTTTACATTCAAATTCACCGGTATTGATTCCCCGTTTAGAGAAGACATATCTACGCTGGTTTTCCCGCTTGTTACAATCCCGTCAACTGGTATCTTTTCTCCTGGTAAAACCTTAATTAAATCTCCAATTTTCAACTTCTCTGGCGTAGATTCAACAATGTCTTCCCCATTTATAACATGGGCGTACAAAGGCATGTTATCAATTAGTTTTTCAACCGATTCTTTGGAGCGATCTTCGGCGTAGTCTTCTAAAAGTTCCCCGATTTGATAAAAGAGCATAACAAAGATGCCTTCGTTATATTCACTAATAACAAACGCCCCAATTGTCGCTACTAACATCAGCAAATGTTCAGAGAAAAACTCCTTCTCTTTAAAATCGATAATTACCGCTAAAGCGACATCGTAAGAAACAATTACATAAGCGGTGATTGCTAAAGCA
>JADING010000012.1 GCA_017694135.1 Candidatus Scatoplasma merdavium | reverse complement strand
GAAGGCCGTTGCTCTGTCCACTGAGCTACAGGGCCATTGCTAGAAAATTGTAGTATTTACGGAAAATAAAATCAACTGTTATGGAGTTGAAAATTGCTAGTGCTACATTAAAAATTGAATTTTAGAGCAAATTGTGAAATGAAACAGCGGCAAATTATTGTTCTTAAGAGTAAGTGAAAACTAAAAAGTTATCTTTTTTATGTATGAATAAGGGACTTTTAATTTTGTTGTGTTAAAATCTAATCGTCCTTGAAAGGAGATAAAAATGAAATTTGTTCCTGATACTGAATATTTTTCTAGACTTAACAAAGAGTTTAAAGCAATAATGAAGGAAATTAGAAAAGCTGAAAGGATTATTATTTTCCGTCATACAAATCCTGACTATGATGCTTTAGGTACTCAGTTAGGTTTGAAGACTTATTTGAAAGATAATTACCCTGAAAAAGAAGTTTATGCAATTGGCGATATTGTCAATTCCTTTGTCCCTCGTATTTTCCCTTATATGGATGAAGCAAAACCTGAGATATTTGAAAAGCCTTATTTAGCAATTGTTGTTGATGTTGCTGATACCAAGCGTATCTCTATGATGAACTTTAAAAACGCTACCGGAATTATCAAGTTAGATCATCATCCTGAAGTTGAAGAGTATGCTACTATCTCTTGTGTTCATCCTGAAATGGCAGCAGCTGGGGAATTGGTCACTTTGATGTTAGAGTCTATGCAGAAGTCACACGAATATATTTCTGCTGAGGCCGCGCGTTTTCTCTTTATTGCTATTGTTGGTGATAGCGGAAGATTTTTATTCTCGGATGTATCTCCTATGACAATGAGATTAGCAGCTGATCTAATGCAGTGTGGTATTAATAAAGATGCGATATATCAAGAGATGTACTTTACCTCCATTAAAGAATTTGAGTTTAAAAAGTGGGCTTTAACGCATTACCACGTTTCAAAAGGCGGTACTTGCTATTACGTTTTAAAAGATGAGGATTTAAAAGAGCTTGGTTTAGAGCCTGCTGATGGCAAACTTCAAATCTCTCTGTTTAGAAATGTCGAGGGAATTGATGCTGTTGCTTCAATTACTGAATATAAAGATGAATCGAAATTTAGAGTTTCGTTACGATCTTCAACTAAAATAGTTTCAAAAGTGGCTCAGATGTACAATGGAGGTGGTCACGACTTTGCGGCTGGATGTGAACTTAAATCTTTAGATCAACTCGATAGTTTAATTCATGAATTAGATGTTTTAAGTAAAGTTAATCCAGGTGAATAGTTTGCTGTTTATAAATTTTAACTCTAGTAGTTTCTAGGTATTTGAAGAGACCGTTAAATCTATTAACGGTTTTTTCTTAAATTAAAACTGGAACTAATTTTTGTTACTTTTTGTTAGATTGAGAAATAAACCATTTTTGATTAATTTAAATATCTCAAGACTATGTATATGCAACAAAAAGAATTGAAAGTGGGGAAGAATTCTCTAATTGAGCAAATTTTATTAAGATATAAAATTTGAATTAGTTAAAAACTATTTAGATAAATACAAATCTTTTATAATTGAGATATCAATTTCCTTTGCAAGATTAAATAGTTCGTCTGCGCTGTTTGCAGTCAGTTCTTTTACTTCAGGATTATAAGCGTTAGGGTAAAATAATTGATCTTGGTCGTTAAGCTGAGGATCTTGGTAGTTTAAATAAGTAATTAGTTTCTCAAATTTACCGTCTTTATATTTCACGAATGAGGGATACACTCCATTGCGATAATGATTTAACCCGGTATCTTGAATGAATTGTTGATATGTTTCTTCGTTGTTAACAATATCCTTAGTTTCGAATAAATAGATGGTTTTTTCCAGTGATTTTGCAAACTCTAAGAAAAAATCAGAGAAGAGTGAGGCGCAGTCTAAACAAGTATCTAAAGTATATAGGACTATTAGATTGTCTTCGCTTTTGATTTTGTTTAAAAGGTTTGAGTATGTCGAATAATTTATTGATGAGTATTCGCTTTCGTTATTTACGTCATTTAAATAAGTTAATTTTGACGAATCGAAAAGCTCGTAAAGAGCGTTTGTAAACTTATCTTGTGAAGAGAAGCGGGAAGGTGGTATGGCTTCTGCTGTGACTTCACCATCTGAGTAAAATAAAAAGAATGGAGTGTATGAAACAGGCGGGAAAAGCGCACTATTTTGCTGATTTAAATATATGTATTGAGAGTAATTGATCCCATAAATAGCAATTGGCTCATCTTTTAAGATGTCATTTATATAACTTTCTAATCTGTCGCATGCGGAACAAGTGGTTTGATAGACAAAAACTAAAAAGTCGTTTTCTGGATGAATCCTGCTATTTTCGATTTTGTTTTCTAATTGAAGCGGGGTTAAATCGATGAAGTGATTTAGGCCTTCAAATCTAGCTAAGGTGTTCTTCCCGTAATACGGAGACGAATTTGATTCACAGGAAGATAAGGTGAGAATAGCTAAGCTTAGAAGCAATGAAATCTTTTTCATATAAGTAATTATAGAAGTTTTTCTCAGTGTTTTTATACTTTTATAAAAAGGAGTTTTAGAAATTACCAAAAAAGTCTGACATTTTTGGTGTCAGACTTACTAGCTTTTAAATTAGAATTAGAGCTTCAAGAGACGGACTGTGTCTCTAGCAATCATGATTTCTTCGTCGGTAGGAATTACTACCATGGGAATTGAGGAATCTTTGCTGGAGATGACTCCTTCTTTGCCAATTGTTGATTCGTTGAGTTTCTTGTCGAGTTTAAGACCCATGAATTCCGCGCATTCATCAATAACAGCTTGGCGGTAGAAAGGAGCGTTTTCGCCAATACCGGCAGACCAAACAATAATATCAACGCGGCCGAGGCGGCAAGCGTAAGAGGCGATGAATTGTGAGAGTTTTAACGCCCACATCTTGATAGCGAGAATTGCTCGTTTATCTCCTTTGTGATAAGCGGCTTCGATATCGCGGGTATCGTTAGAAATACCGGAAACACCTAACAAACCGGATTTTTTGTTGAATTCTTGGAAGATTTCTTCTGCGCTTCTTCCGGTCTTAGAAACTAGATAGTTGAAAACGGAAGGATCCATATCACCTGTTCTAGTTCCCATCATAATTCCGCCTAAGGGAGTTAAGCCCATGGAAGTGAGAACGCATTTGCCATCTTTAATAGCGCACAAAGAAGCGCCGGAACCTATGTGGAGAGTTATGATGCGAGAATCTTCCTTATCGTGGAGATATTTGTGCTGGGCGATTTCGGAAAGGTAGCGGTGAGATGTACCATGAGCACCATAGCGTCTAAGTTGATATTTTTCGTAGTATTCAGGATCAATGGGGTATAAATAATCAGCTTCTTCCATGGTTTGATGGAACGAAGTGTCAAATACCGCGATTTGGCCAACGTTAGGTAAAGCTTTTTTGAAGGCGCGATAACCGATAAGGTGCGGACCATTATGAAGCGGGGCGAGAGGGATTAAAGATTCAATCTTCTTTTCAGTATCGCCATCTTCTCCAAATATAGCGGAATCAGAGAAGTAAGGACCACCTTGAACGATGCGGTGACCGATTCCTTTAATTTCATCTAAAGATTCGATGATGTGGTGTTCTAATAAACCGTTTATAACTAGTTCGACTGCGACAGAGTGATCCTTAATAGGAAGAACTTTAGTAACTTTGTTTCCTTCTTTGTCACGAATGGTGAAAATACCATCATCGTGACCGATTCTTTCGCAGATACCAGAGGTTAAAGCTTTTTCCTCAGGCATTTCATAAAGTTTGAATTTCAAGCTGGAAGAACCAGCGTTAACAGCCATTACTTTATACATTGACTTTCTCCTTTTACTTTCTTTGTTATTCTAAAACGTCACGAGGTTTTTATCAATCTAAGATGTGCACAATAAGGAAGCAGAGATGCTTTCTTCTGCTAATTTGATATCTTCTTTCAGATGCAAGAGGGGGTGAAACATGCTTTTTATCAAATGCAGTTTGTTTGTATTATTCAAGTAAATTAATATTAGTAATTGATATTTGTATTGTTAAGATAAATAAAAATTCGCTATTATAAAATAGCTTACTCATAGAAGGATTTTATTTATGGATTTAAGTTGGTTTGACTCTTATCTGCTCGGTAACTCTCACGACGCTTACAAGCATTTCGGTGCCCATTTTTCTAAAGATGCTTCGGGAGAAGAAGGAGTGGAATTCCTAGTGTATGCTCCAATGGCGCGGTCTATTAATCTCATTGGTGATTTTAACAATTGGTCGGTTGAAAATTCAGAGATGGTCAAGATTGATTCTCGCGGGCTGTATCGTTCTTTTATAAAAGGGGCGAAGATGTATCAGTCTTACAAGTATCACATCTGCACTCAGGATGGTAATTATATTGACAAAGCGGATCCCTTCGCTTTCTTTTCTGAAACTAGACCTGGTTCGGCTTCCCGTATATTTGACTTAGATGGTTTTATCTATCACGACGATAAATTTATGAAGGAACGCGACAGGAACTTTGATAAACCTGTTTCTATTTACGAAGTTCACTTAGGCAGCTGGTTAGGGAAGAAAGACGATGGGTCTTTTTTGTCTTTTGAAGAAGTTCTTCCTAAGCTGATTGATTATGTTAGAGAAAATGGATTTACTCACATCGAAGTCATGCCTCTGACACAGTATCCTTACGAAGGAAGCTGGGGTTATCAGGCAACAGGGTATTTCTCTATCGATTCTCGCTATGGTAATCCTAAGCAACTCATGTCTTTTGTCGATAGAATGCACCAGGCTGGTATCGGTGTTATTTTAGACTTTGTGCCAGTGCATTTTGCTACCGATGAATTTGGCCTTACTCGCTTCGATGGTTCTTGCGTTTATGAATACGGTAATGAGAACGAGTATTCACAATGGGGAACGAAAAACTTCGATTTAGGTAAGGACCCTGTTCGCTCGTTCTTAATTTCTTCAATGTGCTACTTTTTAGATCTTTATCACTTTGATGGTTTGCGCTTAGACGCGGTGTCTAACGTTATCTATTGGGGTGGTAATTCTAATCGCGGAGTCAATCAAGGTGGTGTTGATTTTATTAAGAGAGCTAACTGGACGGTCCACACTTACTATCCGACCGCGATGATGATTGCGGAAGATTCTTCAGCTTACGGGTATGTGACTAAGGGCTTTAATGCCGATGGTCTTGGCTTTGATTACAAGTGGGACTTAGGTTGGATGAACGATACTTTAAAGTATTACAAAAAAGATCCGGTATATAAAAAATACGATCACAATCTAATTACTTTCTCGATGGCGTATTTCTATTCTGAAAACTTTATCCTTCCGCTTTCTCACGATGAAGTAGTTCATATGAAGGGAACTATTTTAAATAAAATGTATGGAACATACGATGAGAAGTTCGCTTTAGTGCGGAATCTCTACGCTTATCAGTTTGCTCACCCGGGTAAAAAACTCAACTTTATGGGCAACGAATTAGCGACGTTTGATGAGTGGAACGAAAAAAAGTCTCTCTCTTGGAACTTGCTCACTTATCCGAAACACGATTCGGTCAGGAGAATGTTTAGAGATTTGAACTTGATTTACGTTAATCATAAGGCGATGTATTTAAAAGAATACGACCCTTCTTCTTACCGCTGGATCAGAGTAGATGATGCCGATGAATCAGTCTTTGCTTTTTACAGGGAAGCTGGGGGTGAGTGTATGGTCTTCGTCTTCAATATGACGCCGAATTACTACGAACACTACCGCATCGGTGTTCCTTACAAAGGAGAATACGAAGAAATCTTTAATTCTGATAAGGATATTTATGCTGGTAACGGACAATATAACGGTTTGCCGCTTAAGAGCGAAGATATCTGCGCTGATAATATGTATCAGTCGATAGATATGAAGTTGGCTTCGTTTGGAGCCTGTTACTTTGTATATAAAAAACCCGCAACTAAGAAAAAAGCGGTGAGAAAGACTGCAAAACGAAAAGGAGCTTAATATGTTATTTGACAATGATAAAGTATTTGTAAAAGAGTTTAAAACACGCGCTGTTGAGACTTATGGCAGAGACCCGAAAGACATCGATATTTCTGAAGCTTATCAAGTTTTAGCGACCATGGTTAGAGACTATATGACTATGAAGCAGAAGACTAATAAAGATGAGGTGGTTAAACAGGATGCCAAAACGTTAATTTATTTTTCTATCGAGTTTTTAATCGGGAAATTACTTAAGTGCAACATGGTTAATCTCGGTATCTACGACACGGTCGAAAAGGGGATAAAAGAACTCGGTTTAGATTTAAATAAGATCGCTGAACAAGAACCTGATGCTGGGTTAGGTAACGGCGGTTTAGGTAGATTGGCAGCGTGTTTTATGGATTCAATAGCTTCTTTAGGCTTAACTGGACACGGTAACTGCATTCGCTACGATTACGGATTCTTCCGCCAAAAGATTAAAAACGGCAGACAGGAAGAGCTTCCTGATCAGTGGTTATTAAACGGCAATGCCTGGGAAATTAGAAAGCCCAAACACGCTATTGTGGTTCCTTTTTATGGAAACGGGGAAACTTATATGGATGAAGAGGGAAACATCAAGTCGCGTACGGTTAACGCCTTGAATGTCCTCGCTATTCCTTGCGATGTCGCTATACCCGGCTATCAAAATGGGACGGTTAACACATTGAGATTGTGGACAGCCGAACCATCAATCGACGATTTACCTCCTAATATTTCTTTCAACGAATATCTCGACTTTGTAAGAAATATAACTCACGGATTGTACCCTGATGATACGACTGAGCAAGGTAAGCTCTTGCGCTTGCGCCAGCAGTACTTCTTGGTTTCTGCGACTTTGCAATCAACTTTGCGCCATCACTACCGCATTTATCACACTTTTGATAACTTGCCGGATTTATACGTCTTCCATTTAAATGATACGCATCCAATTTTAGCTATACCTGAACTGATGCGCTTGCTTATGGACGAACACTCTTACTCTTGGGATGACGCGTATTCTATCTGCCAACGTTGTTTTGCTTTTACAAACCACACCGTTATGCCTGAGGCTTTGGAGAAGTGGCCGTGCAATTATATCGCTAACCTTTTCCCGCGCGTATATATGATTATTGAAGAGATTAACAGACGTCTGTTAATTGAATACCGCAAGAAGAACATTCCGCAGTCTGAGATTGATAATGACATCATAATTAAAGACGGAATGGTTAGAATGTGTCAGCTCGCAATCAACGTCTGCTTCTCGGTCAACGGAGTTGCTAACCTTCACTCAGAAATCTTGAAGAAACAGACTTTTGCAGACTTATACAAGATGTATCCGGAGAAGTTCAACAATAAGACAAACGGGATCACTCATCGCCGTTGGTTGCTGGTTTCTAATCCGAAGCTCTCTAGCTTAATAAGTGAATTGCTTGGTGAGAAGTGGATTGAGGATCCGGAAAACGAGCTTAAGAAGTTAGTTAAGTATCAAGATGACGTGAAGGTACTAGAGAGACTCAATCAGATTAAGAGAGAGAACAAAGAGGTTCTCGCTAAGTATGTTAAAGAACACAATGGCATCGATATCGATCTTGATTCGATTGTGGATTCTCAAATTAAAAGACTCCACGCTTATAAGCGCCAGCTTATGAATGTCTTCCGCATCATTTACTTATATAAAAAGATTAAGTCAGATAAGTCTTTCAGCATGAGACCTCACACTTATATCTTCGGGGCTAAGGCTGCTCCTTCATATTACTTTGCGAAGAAGATTATTGAGCTCATTAATGAGTTGGCTTCGCTCATCAATTCGGATAGCAGTGTCAATAAATATATCAAGGTTGTCTTTATTGAAAACTACGATGTTTCTAAATCGCAGATTATTATTCCTTCGACTGATATTTCCGAACAGATTTCAACGGCTGGTAAGGAAGCTAGCGGAACTTCAAATATGAAGTTTATGATGAATGGCGCTGTTACTTTAGGTACCTTAGATGGTGCGAATGTTGAAATCTCTAACTTAGTTGGTAAATCCAATTGCGTTATCTTCGGTATGAATGAATCACAGGTTGATGCCTTGCGCTATTCCGGCCAGTATTCGCCTTGGAACGTCTACCGCGAAGACGAAGTGGTGAAAACCGTTGTTGACTCTTTGATTGATGGAACTTTCAAAGGGGATTACAGGGCTATTTATGATGAGATTATGAATCGCAATGACGAGTTCTTTGTTCTCGCTGATCTCCATTCTTACATCGCTGCGTCTTACGAAATCGATAAACTTTATGAAGATCGCCTTGCTTGGGCTAAAAAGTGCTTGATCAATATTGCGATGTCAGGTTATTTTTCTTCGGATCGTACGATAAAAGAGTACAACGATGAAATTTGGCACTTGCAAAAGGTTAAGAATCTAAAAAAATAGTCTCTCATTGAAAAGAAAAGAGGCTTGTTATACAATTTAATTCGGTATTGGAGGAAATATGGAAAAAGTATATCACGATAATCAAAACGGAACTTTAAATGTTTCGTGCACGTATAAGTTAGAAGAATACGGACCTATTATCACTAAGGTCTCTAATAAGCTTTGCGAGAATGTCACTGTCAAAGGTTTCCGCAAGGGGAAGGCTCCTAGAGAAATGGCTTTGGCTCGCGTTTCGCAAGAAGACATCTATCACGGGATGATTGACAAGCTTATTAGCAAGGACTTCAACTCGCTTTTAGATGGTTACGATGTCAATTTAGTCGCTAACATTCAACCTTCTCTTTCGGTTGATTACAATCAGAAAAATAAGACTTACAATCTCCTTTATACTTTCTATTTGTTACCTACCTGCACTGTCAAGGCTGACAAAGGTTTAAAGATCAAAGAGGAAGTTAAAGAAGTTACTGAAGAAGAAATCACCAAAAAGTTAGATCAACTTTTAGTTGATAACGCTGAACTTGTCCCTTCAAAAGAAGAGGCCAAAGAAGGCGACCATGTCGTCCTCGATTTCACCGGGTATATCGATGGTAAAGAATTCGATGGCGGTTCGGCTTCTAATTACGAATTGGTCTTAGGCTCTCACTCTTTTGTTCCTGGTTTTGAAGAACAGGTTATCGGTATGAAAGAAGGGGATAAGAAGACTATCGAACTCACCTTCCCGAAAGACTACTTAGCTTCTTTAGCTAACAAGCAAGCGAAGTTCGCCATTCACGTTAAGGAAGTTAAGAAGGTTGAAAAGCCTGAACTTAACGATGAGTTTGCAAAGACATTAGATCAATATAAAGCTGAAACTTTAGAAGATTTAAAGAAAGCTATCGCATCAGAAATCGAAACCCAGCATAAGAGCCAAGCCCGCAACGCCAAGATTGCTAAGATTATGGCTGCTATCCAAAAAGATGCGAAGTTTGTCTATTCTGACAAATATTTAGAGATTACTACTAACAATATTCGCACTCAGAGATTGAACCAGTTCAAGCAGCAGTTTGGACTTTCGGAAGAAGAGTTCTACCGCATTTCTGGCACTAGCAAAGAACAGTTAGACAAATCCTGCAAAGAACAGGCCACAAATGAAGCTATGACTTACGCTATCATTCGCGCGGTAGCGAAAAACAACAATATCGAAGTTAGCGAAGATGATGTTGCTGAACGTTTTGGCGGAAAAGAGCAATACGAAAAAATCTTGAAGACCGCTGAAGAGCAAAGAAGCAAGAACAGTCAGTTCTCAATTGACGGATATCTCTCTTCTCTCCGTGAAGATATTCTCGTTAACAAGGTTTACGATTTCTTAGTTAAGAATAACTAAAGTCATTTGCTCAAAGGTGGGAAGTTTGTTTCTTCTCGCCTTTTTCTGTCTTTAAAATACCGTTTTTGTTATAAACGTGTGTTTTAATTTGGCATACTTGACAGGTGTGCTATTATTATATTTGTGAACTTGGGCCAGTCTCAGTAGAAAGGAGAAACTTAAGATGAAGAACAATTACGTTTTACCCCTTTATCCTAACTCACAAGATGTCCCCCTTCCTTCAATGTCTTATAAGATTCGCGTTCACGACGCTTATGGCAAGGCTCTTTTTGACTATTTGAACAAGGGTGAATATTTCATTTACAACATTACTAATGACGATTACAGTTTCGATTTGAGCAAGTACGATTATCAGACTATTGCTAAGTCGCATATTTCACCTGTCGGTGTCGTTTGCACCATTGAAAAGATTACTAAGAACAAGGCCAGCTATACCATTGACTTTAAAGCCGTTGAACCTTGTCGCGTTTTGTCTTCGCGTAAGATGGAAGAGCAAGATGTCATTTTAGCTAACGCCGAATCTATCGAACAGACCCCTTCGGATCAGTTTATGCTGATGCCTTTCATTTTCGATGTTAGAAACCGCTACAACTCTTTGAAGAAGACTATTCCTAACTTACCCGATTTTCCTTCCGATGAAGAGATTACCGCTAGCGAACCTTCTTACTACTTAGCGACATTTTTGAACCTGCCTAAAAAGTACAAGGTTTCAATGTTGAACGAACCTTCCGCAAGAAAGAGACTCCAGATTGTCTTCGAAGGTTTAAATGAGTTTAATCTCGATCCGAAAATTGAAGAAAAATTGAACCGCAAGGTTGAAATGGCAATGTCACGAAACCAAACAGAGTTCATTCTCCGCGCAAAAATGCAAGCTATTAAAGAAGAGCTTAAGCCTTTTGATGGTCCGACTGACGAAGATAAATACAAGAAAGTCATCGATGACAAAGAAGGCGTTTATCCTGAGAAAGTTAAAGAGCGCGTTAAGTCTGAATGGGGAAGATTGCAGACTATGCCAGGAGCTTCTCAAGAAGCCGCGGTTATTAAGTCCTACTTGGATCTTTTGATTTCTTTACCATGGACTAAAGCGACACAAGACAACGAGAATATGGCTGAAGTCAAAAAGGTCCTCGATGAGGATCACTACGGGCTTAAGAAACAAAAAGACCGCATTTCTGAATACTTGGCGGTTAAGTCTTTAACTCATTCCTTAAAATCTCCTATCCTTTGCCTTTACGGGCCTCCGGGGACAGGTAAAACCTCTTTGGCAATTTCTATTGCTAAGGCCCTAGGGAGAAAGTTCTGTAAGGTTTCTTTAGGTGGTGTTTCCGATGAATCAGAAATTCGCGGTCACCGCAAGACTTACGTCGGAGCTATGCCTGGCAAAATTATTTCTAATATTGAAAAAGTCGGTGTCAATAACCCGGTTATGCTTTTAGATGAAATAGATAAGCTTCAGCGCGGTGGTTATCACGGCGATCCGGCTGCGGCTTTGCTTGAAGTTTTAGATCCGGAACAGAACGTTATGTTCCAAGACAACTACTTGGAAGAAACTTTCGACTTGTCGAATGTTTTATTTATCTGCACCGCTAATAATCTAAGAGATATTCCGGCTCCTTTGATGGATAGACTTGAACTTATTGAGCTCAATACTTACACGACAATTGAAAAATATCACATTGCAGTTGAACATTTGATTCCTTTAGAGTTGGAGACTAACGGTTTAACCAAAGATAACATTTCTTTTTCCGATGAAGCCATCTATTACATTATCGAGAACTACACCAGAGAAGCTGGCGTCCGTTCTTTAAGAAGAGAAATAGGCGCTATTATGCGCAAGTTTGCCGTTGAATTCTTAACCGAAGGTAAGACTAAGGAAAAAGCTCATATCGATGTAGGTATTCCAGAGGTTGAAAAATACCTTGGTAAACCTATTTACGTCCATACTAAATCCGCAAAGGCTCCTCAAGTTGGTGTTGTTAACGGTTTAGCCTACACTGATTTTGGAGGGGAAATCCTTCCTATTGAAGTAAATTACTACGGTGGGAGTGGCCAACTTCTTTTGACAGGTAACCTTGGTAAGGTTATGGAAGAATCTGCCCGCACCGCTTTCTCTTATGTAAAATCTATCTCTTCGGAACTCGGTATTTCCGACGATTTCTGGAAGACTCACGATTTCCACATCCACGCTCCGGAAGGCGCGGTGCCTAAAGATGGCCCTTCAGCTGGCGTGGCTTTGACTATCGCAGTTATTTCTGCCGCTACAAACATTGCATTAAAAAACGATGTCGGTATGACAGGTGAAGTTGATTTGCGTGGCAATTCTATGCCGATTGGCGGACTTAGAGAGAAATCTCTCGCTGCCTTAAGAGAACACTTAAGCTTGATTTTAGTCCCGAAAGAAAATCACAATGACGTAGTTGAACTTCCTCAGGAAGTCAAAGATGGATTGAAAATCATCGAAGTTTCATCGGTCAAAGAAGTGATTCCTCACATCTTTGTCAAAGATCCTTTTGTTCAGATTTCTCACAACGAAGATGCTAAACTTAACCAAGTGCCAGTTTGTTAAATCAGCTGCAAAGAAGAACGATTTTCTTAACGACAAGAAGCAGGTCGTGTTTCTCGGACGCTCAAATGTCGGAAAGTCATCTTTGATTAACGCCTTAGTAAACAATAAAAAACTGGCTTATGTTTCTTCAACTCCAGGAAGAACAAAGTTGATTTCGTTTTTCTCGATTGAAGACAAAGCTTATTTAGTCGATGCTCCAGGATACGGGTATTTTAAAGATGGTGCTTTGGATTTTGAAGATATGATGCTCGATTACTTCTCTTTGGGTAATAAAGTTATTTCCAAAGCGTATGTCTTATTAGATTCGCGCCGCCTTGAATTATCTAATAACGATTTGGAAGTGCTAAATATGTTGAAGCAATATAATATCCCTTACACTTGTTTGTTTACTAAATGCGATAAGTTGAATATGTCTGAAAGAGCAAAACTCAACAATTCTATTTCATCATTCAACTTGTCATCTGAACCGATATTTACATCCTCAAAAACCGGTGATGGCATTATGGAATTAAGAAAAGATATATCGAAATCTGTCCAGTGAATTTAAATGCGCCTCTTGTAAAAGGGGCGTTTTTAAAGTATGACAGGCATGTATTGTTTCTAAGGTGAAAGTCCTTAGGGGGCTAGTTGTCGAGCAACCCGATAGCGACTTGCAAGTTTCACTTCGTGAGGAGTGGGAGAGAAGAAGCAATAGCGAAATC
>JADING010000090.1 GCA_017694135.1 Candidatus Scatoplasma merdavium | reverse complement strand
GCTCCTAACTCCTCCTTTTAACCTTCCAGCACCGGGCAAGCATCACCACATATACATCGGCTTGCGCCTTAGCATATAGCTATGTTTTTGGTAAACAGTTACTTGGGCCGATTCGCTGCGACTCACTCGCGTGAGTACTTCTTCTTGCTAACTTACGAAGCTATTTTGCAGAGTTCCTTAGCAACAGTTATCTCGCTCACCTTAGGATATTCTCCTTGACCACGTGTGTCCGTTCTCGGTACGGGCCGAAACGAGATTAAGTTAGCGGCTTTTCTCGGAAGCGGGAATTCGGACTTTCGTACTCGCATCGCTGCTTTCCTACCCAAGGCGTTTCCCCTAACGAAACGATGTACTTAACACCGTCTCAGGTACTCGCTATGAACGGACTATTCCAGCAGTCCGCGCCCTAGTCCCCCTTCGTCACCGCGTCACTCTCGCCCGGGTGCAGGAATATCAACCTGCTGTCCATCGACTACGCCTTTCAGCCTCGCCTTAGGTCCCGACTAACCCAGGGAGGACGAACCTTGCCCTGGAAACCTTAGTCTAATAGTGAAAGGGATTCTCACCCTTTATCGTTACTTACGCCGGCATTCTCACTTCTGCACACTCCACCTGCGCTCACGCTCAAACTTCAGCGCGTGCAGAACGCTCCCCTACCACTCGCATTGCTGCGAATCCGCAACTTCGGCGGTACGCTTAGCCCCGGTAAATTTTCGGCGCAGAGAAACTTGACTAGTGAGCTGTTACGCATTCTTTAAATGGTGGCTGCCTCTGAGCCAACATCCTAGCTGTTTATGCTTCTCCACATCCTTTAACACTCAGCGTACACTTTGGGGCCTTAGTTGGCGGTCTGGGCTGTTGCCCTTTTGACCATGGAACTTATCTCCCGCAGTCTGACTCCCGGACTTCTTGAAACGGCATTCGGAGTTTAATCGAGATCGGTATCGCTAGGTGCGACCCGAATCTCATTCAGTGCTCTACCTCCGCTCAAGCAATGTCCGAGGCTAGTCCTAAAACTATTTCGAGGAGAACCAGCTATTACCCAACTCGATTGGAATTTCACCACGAGCCACAACTCATCCGCGGGCGTTTCAACGAACGTCGGTTCGGACCTCCACAGGGTGTCACCCCTGCTTCATCCTGGTCATGGCTAGATCGTCGGGTTTCGGGTCTACATCAGCACACTTGCGCCCTATTAAGACTCGCTTTCGCTGCGGCTCCACTTTTCGTTTAACCTCGCGTGCTAACATAACTCGCCGGCTCATTCTTCAATAGGCACGACATCAGGCTTTGACGCCCTCTGTCTTATTGTAGGCATACGGTTTCAGGTTCTTTTCACCCCCCTCTCGGGGTACTTTTCACCTTTCCCCCACGGTACTGGTTCACTATCGGTCACAGAAGAGTATTTAGCCTTATGGGATGGTCCCCACGCCTTCAGACAGGATTCCACGTGTCCCGCCCTACTCTGGTACCTAATAGAAGACTACGTCTTTACGTCTACGTGACTTTCACACTCTACGGTCTACCTTTCCAGGTAGTTCGACTTAAACTCGCCTTCACAGCTCAGGCCCGAACCCCGGACTTACGCCCGGTTTAGGCTCCTCCGCTTTCGCTCGCCACTACTAACGGAATCGTATTCACTTTCTTTTCCTCTGGGTACTAAGATGTTTCAATTCCCCAGGTTACCTTCAACACCCTATGTGTTCAGATGCTGATGATGAGCTGAATCGCTCATCGGGTTTCCCCATTCGGACATCCGCGGGTCAAAGATTGCATCCATCTCGCCGCAGCTTATCGCAGGTAGCCACGTCCTTCATCGTCTTTCTGTGCCAAGGCATCCACTGTACGCCCTTAGTAACTTATCTATCACTATTTAACTCTTGTTAATTAAGCTAGATAACGCTTGTTCGATATATTTTCATATATCGCCTATTATTAAGGATTTTCGGTATTTTCTTCGAATCTCACTTTCTTCGATTTGTGTCGTTTACTCGCTAGATTCGGAAAGATCTGTTATTTTTATATCCGGTTTTCAAAGAACATTCTCCGAGAGACATAATCTCTCGAAACTGAATAGAAACTCATGTTTGTTGAACACGTCAGAAGTGCGAAACAGACTGTTTTGGTCTCCATAGAAAGGAGGTGATCCATCCCCACGTTCTCGTAGGGATACCTTGTTACGACTTAACCCCAATCATCGGCCCCGCCTTAGGCGCCTCCCCCTTATTGCTAAGTTAGGATAACGACTTCGAGCGTTGCAGACTCTCATGGTGTGACGGGCAGTGTGTACAAGACCCGAGAACGTATTCACCGCAGCAATGCTGATCTGCGATTACTAGCAATTCCAGCTTCATGAAGCCGAGTTGCAGGCTTCAATCCGAACTGAGAGCGGTTTTATGAGATTAGCTTGTGATCGCTCACTTGCTGCTCTTTGTGCCGCCCATTGTAGCACGTGTGAGGCCCAGGGCATAAGGGGCATGATGATTTGACGTCGTCCCCATCTTCCTCCGGCTTGCACCGGCAGTCTCCTTAGAGTTCCCAACTGAATGATGGCAACTAAGGACAAGGGTTGCGCTCGTTTTGGGACTTAACCCAACATCTCACGACACGAGCTGACGACAACCATGCACCACCTTCATTAGACGTATATCCCCCAACTTTCGCCGAGTATTAGCCTAACATGTCCAACCCTGGTAAGGTTTTTCGCGTAGCGTCGAATTAATCCACATGCTCCACTGCTTGTGCGGGTCCCCGTCAATTCCTTTAAGTTTTATTCTTGCGAACGTAATACCCAGGCGGAGAACTTAATGCGTTAGCTGTGACGCCGGATTCTTCCGACATCTAGTTCTCATCGTTTACAGCGTGGACTACTAGGGTATCTAAGCCTATTTGCTCCCCACGCTTTCGTGACTGAGCGTCAGTATTGGTCTGGTAAACCGCCTTCGCCTCTGGTGTTCTTCCGAATATCTGTGCATTTCACCGCTACATTCGGAGTTCCGTTTACCTCTCCCACACTCTAGCGAACCAGTTTCCAAAGCGGACCGCCGTTAAGCAACGGTATTTGACTTTGGACTTGGCTCACCGCCTGCTCACTCTTTACGCCCAATAATTCCGGATAACGCTTGCTACCTACGTATTACCGCGGCTGCTGGCACGTAGTTAGCCGTAGCTTTCTAACGAGGTACCGTCAATCGCTAGGCATTTCCTCCTAGCGCCATTCGTCCCTCGTCACAGAAGTTTACAACCCGAAGGCCTTAATCCTTCACGCGGCGTTGCTCGGTCAGGGTTTCCCCCATTGCCGAATACTCCCTACTGCTGCCTCCCGTAGGAGTCTGGACCGTGTCTCAGTTCCAGTGTGGCCGATCAACCTCTCAGTTCGGCTACGGATCCTCGCCTTGGTGGGCTGTTATCTCACCAACTAGCTAATCCGCCGCAGGTCCATCCCTAAGCGCACCTTGAAAGGTGCCTTTCATCACACCGACTTGTGTCAGTGCGACATATCCGGTATTAGCCAAAGTTTCCCTCGGGTATCCCGGTCTAAGGGGCAGGTTCCCAACGTGTTACTCACCCGTTCGCCACTAGGATGGTATTGCTACCATCCCCGTTCGACTTGCATGTATTAGGCACGCCGCCAGCGTTCATCCTGAGCCAGGATCGAACTCTCATATAATATTTTTGTTTCGTTCTTTCTAGCTAAAGATTTGTCTTCTGGTTTACGTCCGATATTTCTATCGGATTTGACGTAATCATGTGTTCAATTTTTCATGATTGTTTCTATTCAGTTTTCAAAGATCATGGCGCACTTCAAATTTTGAGTGCTTGTTAATGGTATCATTTCCGATACCTTATGTCAACAAGTTTTTTCTTCCTTGTTGGCTTAGTTTTTTGACGCCTCTTAAGGCGCTTTTAAATATTAAGTCTTTCCTTCCCTTCTTTCAAGCCCTTTTTTCAATTTTCTTTAACTTTTTTTATTCGCTCTTTTTTATATATAAGGATTAAGTAATAGCTAGTAGATTCTTCACTAGTAATAAAAAGGCAATGTTAGCGAAATACTTGTATAAGGTATTTAATAAAAGCCACTCAAGTTTCTTCTTCACCAGCTTTTCAAACTTAAGCCGTTTTTCTTTTGACTTTGAATCTATAAAAGTTTGAACTTCCCTTTCTTATTTTTTTACAAAATCAAAAAAAGTAATTGATTTAAATAGATGGCATAAAAATAGTTCATAGTTCATTCACTATGAGATTTAAAACTTAAAGGAAGAGTTCTACTTAATACAACCACCTCTCTGGTGTAATTTATTCTTTAGGGCGCTTAAAGATAAAAACATGTCTTGCGTCAAGAAGGAGCGTGTTAAAGTTCACAAGCTCCCATCCTTCATCTCCAAGTTTATTAAGCTCTTCATCTATAATGCTTAAAGTTTTTTTTCTCAGATAATTTTGAATCTATGTAAAGATATTTATATTCCCATTTCATACTTACATTCCCTTTCTCATTTCTTAAAGATCATCTTCTCTAATCTATGTATCAATTGATAAAGAGTTCCTTCCTCTTCTTTTTTCGTTAAATCACTAAGGGCAACTCTTACTATCTCTCTTTTTGATGGATTAGCATTGTTTGGAACTTCTTCCCCAACTGTAATATCAAAAATAGATAAAGTGCCTTTCTCATTTGTTGATGATTTATATGTGTGACCAGTTAAGCTACTTACAAATTCAATATTTTTAAAATGATGTCTATTGTTAGCCAAATACCTATTCTCTTCAGCAGTTTCTTCCTCATCCATCTCTTTTTCAGAAGGTTTTACTAAATGCAGATTCTCTTCTAATCCATTAATCTGAGCTATAGTCTCTAAAATAGAATAAGCATCAGCAGCACTCATATTATAAAATTCCCTTTTCCTAGTCTTACCATCAAACTCCTCAATGGATCTTAAATTAGGATTAAGTCTATCAATCATTTGATGTAGTTTCATATCAGTTAGTCTTCTTGGAACTTCATAATAAGCGTAAAGCCTAAAAGCAAAAGGTATGCATTCGCTTCTATTTAGCTCTTTAAGTCTTTTATTAACATCGTCCGCATAGCCTATCTTTACATAGTCAGGGAATGAAGGATTGGTAAGTATGTAGATTACGCCTTGTGATTTAGTTTCCATAATCATTTCATTTCTCCAACGTTTTTATCAATCCACTCAATTTCTTCATTAGTAAATTTATATTTAGAGAACAATTGTTGATCTATTTCTTTAATAGCTGCAAAATCTTAGCGCGGTCGCCTTTTTGTGTTTCAATCTTTCGCATGTAAGATTCAGCATCTAAGTATCCCCGAGAGAAACTCGCTTGGAAATAGACATACGCCTTAACAAGATCTTTGTCGACAATTTTTCCTTCGTAATAAACGCGGCCCAAATAATACAAGGCTTCTTTAAGCCCACCTTTAGCAGCTAAAAACACCCTGTTAAGTCCTTGGACCATATCGCGGTGAGAATAGTTTCCATCGATGTAAATCTTGCCTAAATTGAACTTAGCTTTCAAAGAACCTAAACTTTCAGCAAGCTCGTAATACGATATAGATAAATCGACGTCTTTTTTTACAAACCGACCGTCGTAATAACAATCTCCTAAAAAGAGCGCAGCCCGCATGTTTCCCGACTTAGCCGAATGTGATATGAGATCTAACTGATCTTTGTGATCAGATTCTCTGTCTGTCTGAAGTGACTTGATTGCAGCGATGAGTTGATCGAAGACTTCGCCATCTTCTTCAGAAGAAAGTTTGTCAGCAATGAAAGAAGGCTCATCGCCAAAGGAAGTATCAATATTCAATTTCGCTGCGCGGTAATCGTCAGACATTTTCAAAAGTTTCTCAACTTTTTCATCATCTTTAACATGCCCGGCTAACGGCATACGATAATATTCGCTTAAAAACTTGCACGCTTGGTAATCTTTGTCCTCGTCTACAAGCTTCTTTAAAGGTTCAAAGCACTTGCTAAGAATCCTTTCACCTTTCTTAACATCGACATCAACGATATTTTTATATCCTGTACACAAAAGGTAACCAATCATAAAAGAAGCCTTGGCGTTACCTAGCTCTGCAGCTTTTTTAAGCGGCTTTAAAAATTTCCCATCCGAAGTCAAAGAAGGAACTTTTTCGCTTTCTAGGATCTCATACGCGTCTTGGAAGTACGCCTCAGCCTGCAATCTTTTATCTTTTTTCATAGGCCCCTGCTTAAAGTATATACTAAACTTTAAATAATTACCTATTATTTTATAATCACTTAATGCATCGTATAGTTTTCAGTATTAAAATCTACAGTTATAAAGCATTGATAATTTTAAAAATTTCATCCTAAATAATTAGCGATTTCCCCTCAATTTCTTCAGGGACATAAGACCGATTGATATTGATTGGTATATAAAAAACTCTCTTAAATTCATAAGTCATTTTCATGAAAGGAAATTTGATAATTGAAGGAGTATTCATTCCTACGCCAAATTACAGAAATAAAATTTTTTTGTTCTTGTTTTCATTGATAAAATTAACATATCTATCTTTCGCTTTGTTCCAACCTTCATATCAACAAAACGGCTATCAATCCTTAAATTCATTTCCATTTCTTTTCCAAATATCAGACAACGAGGGATCAATTATTTTGCTATTTTGCAATCTTTTATAGAATTCATCATTCTATATACACTCTCCTTGTTATCGTAAGTTTTACTGTGGCAATGAAGTTTAAAACTGAGATTAATGAGCAGTTTAACCAAAAACGATGATGAGTGTAAAACAACAGTTTGTAATGAGCACGAAGAGAAAATGCTGGCATTATTAAACTCTAAATGTAATGTGTCGTAATGTTTCTTCATAAACTCAGAATTGCAAATATAATCAAAAGGATGTTACCTCTTATATAGTTTTTTTAGTTTTTGCCTTCTTAATCATTCTCCAAAATACAACAAATTATGACCTATATTAAGACACGATAAATAAACTATTAATAAGGTTAAAACTTATACAGATAGATTTGTAAACAAATATCAACTATGTCCACGCTAAATTTATGTTTAGAGTTACATTCTTTTAAATTATTAAAACCTCTGTGAAAGCTCAAGTATTTACTAATTATTTTCCTTAAAACTGAAGCTGTTTTTACCGGCAAAAGAATAGTATTTATCACCAGAAACAATAAAGTGATCGAGAAGATTTACTCCAATAATAGCAAGGTTTGTTTTAATTATTTTAGTAGCAATAACATCATCTTCCGAAGGCTTACATATCCCCGATGGATGATTATGGAGCAAATATACGTAGCTAGATGAAGCGTTAATAGCAGCTTTTACTGCGTTTACTACATTTACCTTCGTCTCTTTTTCATCGTTTTGAGAAATATCTTTAAACTGTATAAGACGATGGTTTTTATCTAACATCACCATACGGAGTATTTCCCTATCTTGGTAGCGGAGGTCTCTTCCAAATACTTCTGGTATTTCAAAGGGATTTTTGTATTTTTCTTGAAATTTTTGCGATGCTGAAAATATTCTTTTACAACACTCAGCGACCGCAAGAAGCTTGAGTGATTTAGCTTTTTTTATCCCTTTAATTTTTAAGTCTATCGGATTAGCTTTAAGCAAACCAGAAAGTCCATTTAATGCCTCCAAAGTTTGTTTTGCTAAGTCTAAAGCATCGCAATTGTGGTAACCAGACTGAAGAATCAAAGCCAACAATTCAACATCGGATAAAGAAGCAATGCCCTGTGCTATAGCCTTCTCTCTAGGCTTTAATTCAGGTGGTAACTTAGAAATTGACACTATTTGTTACCCCATTCAAATTCGTATCCACCTGGCAATGAAATCTGACCTTCAGGACTCGCAAAAAAGCGGTAGCACATTACTACAACTATCGCTATTACCATCACAGCCATTACCGCTGCTAAAGTCAAAGCCTCTCCGCCTTTGCACTCTTTCATTTCGTTGATATTTAATTCTCGCATAAGTAACTCCTTTCAAAACTAAATAGGAGAAATGGAGGAGAGTTTTAGACAAGAAAAAAGGGATAGATAGTCTATCCCTTCCATTAATTCTTAAGATACGAGTCGAGTTCAGCTTGATACTTAGCTTGTTTTTGCTTCTCTAATTCAACTTTTTCTTTCGGTGCTTTAGCAATAAAGTTCGGATTAGATAAGATCTTGGCGGAACGTTCAAGTTCCTTCTTTAATTCTTCAATTCGTTCTTCAACTCTCTTTTTCAGTGCGTTTTCTGCCTTTTCTGAGTAAACGTGAATGGCAAATTCATTACCGAAGAAACGGAATGTCGAAGTTGGTTTATCTACCAATTTATACGAAGATAAGAAGCCGACACAAGTTAAGTACGGTTCAAGTTCTTTTGCTAAAGACTTCTTGGCGTATACTTCCGCATCTACTTTGAAAGTCAAAGCGAGTTTGTTGTCTGCTTTAAACTTGCGTATTTCTTTTATAGCATCAACAGCAATTTCGCCATATTTCGCCTTTAAATATCTTCTCTTTGAAGGCTTAGGATAACTTTCTTCATAAATGGATTTCTTAGCGTTAGGCAAGTAAGAATATATTTCTTCAGCAATAAATGGAGCGTAAGGGAATATACAGACAAGGACTTGTTTTAAAACGTAGTAAAGGATAGATAATACATCATCCCTTCTATCGGAATTCAAATCGGCCTTTACGCATTCGATATAATTGGAACAGAAGACATCATAAATGAAGTTATAAAGGTAATTAGCCGCTTGTCCGAGTTCGTATTTATCGAAATTTTTACGGACGTTTTTAATAGTTTCATCTAAATTCTTAAAAAGGTATTGATCGATGGAATTCAACTTGATTGAAGAAACGTCTTTCGGAACAAATCCTTCATAGAAATTCATGATAACGAATCTCGATGCGTTCCAAATCTTATTTAAGAAAACGTGGGCCTGTTTAATTTTCTCATAACCGAAAGACATATCTAATCCCGGAGTAACCGAAGTAGCTAAGGCGTAGCGCAAAGAATCGACACCATACTTATTGATAACTTCAATTGGATCAATACCATTACCTAAAGACTTTGACATCTTTCTGCCCTTTTCATCGCGAACCAAACCGTGCAAGAAGCAATTCTTAAAAGGTAGCTTTGTAGTGAAATGAACAGCATCAAATCCCATTCTAGCGACCCAGAAGAAGAGAATATCATAACCAGTTATCATCAAGTCTAACGGGAAATAACGCTTAAAATAAGGATCTTCAGTATCGGGCCAGTGACACAAGACAAAAGGAGACAAACCAGAGGAAAACCAAGTATCTAAAACATCAGGATCTTGTTCGTATTTGTCTTTAGGTAAATCTTCAATTGAACAGATTAATTCACCAGTCTCTTTGTTTTTGTAAATTGGAATTCTATGCCCCCACCAAAGTTGACGAGAAATACACCAATCCTCAGTGTTCTTAAGCCAATTGACAAAAGTCTTTTCAAAGCGGTGCGGGAAGAAGTTAATCTTAGTATCTTTGTGAGATTGAAGCTCTAATACCGCATCAGCTAAAGGCTTCATTTTAATAAACCACTGCTTGGACAAATACGGCTCAACAATGGTATGAGAGCGCTCAGAATGCCCAACCGAGTGAACGATATCTTCAATCTTAATTAAATCGCCTCTAGCTTCAATATCTTTAACTAGATTATCGCGGCAAGCAAAACGATCTTGCCCGCTGTATTTTCCAGCTAGTTCATTCATAGTTCCATCCTTATTCATACAGATAGGCATCTTCAAATTATGGCGCTTAGCAATATTGAAATCGTTAGGGTCGTGAGCCGGAGTGCACTTCATTAAGCCAGTACCAAAATTTATATCGACATAACTGTCGGCAATCATAATAATCTTTTCTCCATTAGCTGGATTTATAACGTATTTACCTTCATAGCCTTGGTAACGCTTATCTTTCGGATTAAATACGACGCAGACATCGCCAAACATCGTCTCAGGACGCGTTGTTGCTATTTCAAAGTACTTATCCGGTTCATCGGCTAAACGATATTTAAAGTAGTAGAACTTCCCTGGTATATCCTTGTGTTCAACTTCAATGTTAGAAAGAGCAGTCTGAAGTTCAACATCCCAGTTAATAATTCTTTCTCCTTGATAAATCAAACCTTCATCATAAAGCTGTTTAAAAACTTTCTTAACCGACAAAGTAGTTCTTTCATCCAAAGTAAAAGCTTCGTTTTTAAAATCCATTCCTATACCGAGAGCCTTCCATTGATTGTGAATGGTAGAAGAAGTGCTATTTCTCCATTCGTAAACTTTCTCAATGAACTTCTCTCTTCCTAGATCGTATCTGCTTATCCCCTTTTCTTTTAAAAGCCCTTCGACTTTAGCTTGGGTAGCGATACCGGCGTGATCGGTACCAGGGCAGAAGTAAACATCGTATCCATTGAGCTTTTTATACCTAGCAAAAATATCATAGATGGTGGTATCTAAAGCGTGACCAATATGCAAGACTCCAGTGATATTGGGAGGCGGCAATATCATTGAAAAACGCGGACGCGGATCAGAAGGATCTCCACTCGCTTCAAAATACCCATCTTTTAACCACTTCTCAAACTTGTTTTCTTCAACTTGCTTGTGGTCGTAATTTTTCTCCATATTATTCATTCTTACATCTCCTTAAAAACAAAAAAGACCTCCTTAGGGACGAATTATCGCGGTACCACCCTAATTCGCATAAGCGCACTCTGAGATCTCAATTAAAGATATTATTTGTTCCGTCTCTGACTACAAGAGAATTTAAATACCGTACTTTCACCTTTGGCCGGCTCGCTAAAAAGTAAATTGACCTCTTTTACAAGACAAAGATAATCTAGCAAATAATTTTATTCCTTTCAACTATTCAACTAAATGTAAATAAGCTATAATGTATGTAAGCACTTTCACGGAGGAAACAGTATGAATTATGCTCCCAAAAACATCCGCAACATTGCAATTTTAGGTCACCAATCGAGCGGAAAAACTACGTTGACCGAAGCTTTGGCTTACAAAGCTGGCCTGATTGATAAACAAGGTTCAATCGAAACGAAAAACACTATCTCTGACTATTTAGACGAAGAGAAAAAACGTCTTTCATCAATTCAAACTTCAATAGTCCCAATTGAAAAAGATGGATATAAACTAAACTTGCTAGATCTACCAGGTAACGATGATTTCGTTTACGAAATTCTCGGCGTCACGCGTTTAATCAAAGGAGCAGTTTTAGTTATCGACGCTTCAAAAGGTGTTCAAAACGGAACAGTTAAACACTTTAATATGCTTAAAAAGCGCGGTGTTCCTATCTTCATTTTTGTAAATAAGATGGATAAAGAAAACGTCAATTTCGATGAACTATTCGAAGAAATCTGCGCTAAATTAGGAGGAAAGAAATGCATTCCTTTCTCCTACCCAATCGGAAGAAAAGAAAACTTCGACGGATTTGTTAACGTAGTTGAGCTAAAAGCTCAAAAGTACAACGGTGTCACTTGTGAAGACGATGTCATTTACGAAGACAAACGCGCTAAGATATTCGAATTGCACAATACCCTTTGCGAAGCTGTCGCCACCACTGACGATTCATTGCTAGAAAAGTTCTTCTCAGGTGAAACCCTCACTAAAGAAGAAATTAAAACCGGACTTCGCACCGGCGTATTAGAAGCTGATCTTTATCCAGTTTTAGTTGGTTCAGCAAGCAAAGATATCGGCATTTTAACTTTGTTAAATATGCTTATAGACTACTTCCCTTCACCGGCTGACTTGAAACCTTACCAAGCCATCGATGAAAAAGGAAATGAAATTGATATTAAAACAGACGTCAACGAACCCACAACTCTTTACGTGTTTAAAAACACATATTCTACCTATCAAGGTTTAACTTCCATATTTAAAGTAAATTCTGGCTCCCTCAAATTAGGTGATACCTTGTATTGTCCTAACATCAACGAAACAGTCCGTATTACTTCCTTATTCAGCGTCTGTGGAAACAAATTCACCCCAGTAGAAGAAGTAAGTGCTGGAGATATAGGCGCATTTAATAAACTCGATATGATTCGCTTAGGTTACACCCTTTGCGAACAAGGTAAGAAACTAAAATACAAACCGGTCAAGTACCCTACTCCCACCTATTTTTTAGGTATTATCCCCGCTTCTAAAAACGACTCAGATAAGCTCTTCCCGGCAGTTGAAAAGCTCCAATATGAAGATCCTACTATCTATCTTGAAAGAAATGAAACCACTGGCCAAATCCTCATTGGTGGAACAACTTCCTCTCATTTAAACTACGTCTTAGATTGCCTTAGAAGTGACTACAAACTCAACTTTAAGACTGAAGCTAAGAAAATTTCTTACCGTGAAACTATCACTGCTTCAGCTGAAGCCGAAGGAAGATACATCAAGCAATCTGGCGGTTCAGGCTTCTACGGTGTTGTTAACATGAGATTCGAACCCGCTGATCACACTTATTTCACCTCTTCAGTAACAGGTGGGCACATTTCTTCCGGTTACTTCCCGGCTATTGAGAAAGGCTTCTTAGAAGCTATGCAACACGGTTCGTTAGTCCAAGCTCCAGTCCTCAACGTCCACGCTGATGTCTACGATGGAAAAGAGCACCGCGTCGACTCTAACGAACTCGCATTCAAAAACGCCGCTATTCAAGCTTTCAGAGAAGCGTATATGAAATGCGAACCGGTCTTGCTTGAGCCTTACAATAAGATAGTTATCAATGTCCCGCAGGAATTCATAGGTTCTGTTCTCTCTGACTTATCTAAGCGCCGCGCTAAGATTTCATCAACCGAAGAAGATCAAGATGGAAGCTTCAACATTGCCGCATCAATACCTGAAGCTGAAATTCTCGAATACGCTAACGACTTAAAGTCCTTGACTCGCGGAACAGGTTTCTTCAATATGTCGTTTGACACTTATAACAAAGTCCCGAAAGAATTAGCGGAAAAAATAATTCAAGCTCACAAGCAATAATAAAAAGCAGCTTCGGCTGCTTTTTTATTTTTGTTTCGTAAACTAATTGCGATTTAGAAACAACGTATTCTTAAACTTAATTAACCATTTAATTTCTCAAGTTTCCTACCTATCTTTTTAATGTCGAATCTTTCAATCTTTTCTTTGGCTTGCTCGATGAGTTTATTGATGAGGTTGTTAATGCTATCGTCAATTTTTTGATTTGCCTTAACAATGCTATCGCAAGCGGATTTTATATCGGAATTCTGCTTTAAGATATTGTCTACCTCATTCTTGATTCTTTTGAGAGGATCATCTAAATAAGTCTTTTTAAAACTCTCAAATTCTGAGATAATTTCCTTGCTTTCTTTCATCTCAGTTTCATAAGAGTAATCCTTGTTAAGCAAGTAAGAAAACTTCCTAGAAAGAGAATAAATCATCGAAAGAAAAGAAATCATGTAAGCCGGGCGTACAATGTACATATCCTTGTAATCCCCTACTTTCCTAATAGGCACATCGTTAGATGCCTTTTCTTCCAACTCACTTACCAAAATAGCGTACTGGCACTCTTTCTTCTTTCTGTTATTATCGAGCTGCTTTAAATAGAACTCGTTAGTTTTCTTGTTAACAGAATTCGGATCTTCCGATTTCATATCTAACATCGCTTTAGTTAAGACTTTTCCTTGATCATCGTAAATTGTAAAAATAAAATCGCCTTTTGAACCCTTGCTTTCTCCCTCTAGCTTTACGCTTTGGTTATCTTTTACAAATTCAGCCTTTTCAAAACCCGCAATTTTGTAT
>JADING010000089.1 GCA_017694135.1 Candidatus Scatoplasma merdavium | reverse complement strand
GTTTAAATCTACTCCGGATTTTTTTAAAAGCTTATCGAAATATTCACCAGCGTTATTTTTAATGGTCTCCTTAAGTTCTTTATGATAGAACTCAACGGGGTCAAATTCGCTATCTCTGATTTCCATAGTTTTTACCTCTTTAATAATCATAACATAGAATAAATGGATTAAAAATATTTGCTTCTCTTTAATTAATCGCCGTTATATTCTATACTTTTGCTATGAAGATACTCTTTGATAAAAACGATCACAATTTGAAAAAACTAGTTGAAAATCTCGATAATTCGATTTTCTTTTCCGATGCGCTAAACAATTACATATACAACCAAGAAGAACTGGAAATCGATCCTTTTAATGACGATATTAATTCGGTATTAAAAGAGCAGTTTTTCTCTTTAAATTCATTAACCCCATCGGATGTAAAACACTTCCCATGCCAACTTAGCTTCAATAGGCTCTCACCTATTGATTACAAAAACGACGCCTATGTAAAAAAAGTAAATCCCAAGCCTTTTAAATATAACGATATTAAATTAAACTGCGAAACTTATTTTCCTTACGAAGTCTTCCTCTTTGATCAAACTAAGACCAAATTTGAAAGAAATCTCCCTTTAGAGACCTCTTATTTAGGTTATTTCCCCTCTCAGATTAACTATCTAACTATTAAAGATAAATCGACTAACTGGATGGTAATTACTCCTTACGAAATCCAGACTATGAAAGACAGCATTAAGAGAGCGAAGGGACACGTTGTAACTTTTGGACTCGGACTGGGTTATTTTGCTTTCCACGCTTCAAATAAAGATAACGTGAACAAAGTTACCATTGTTGAACTTAACAAAGATGTTATAACAGTATTTACTAAATGCATTCTTCCTTTCTTTGAACACAAAGAAAAAATTGAACTAATCAATTTAGACGCGAAAGACTATTTGAAGAAAAACCCGAAGTTCGACTACTTGTTTATCGATACGTATCACAATGAAGTTGACGGATTGTCTCACTTCGCATCTTTCTATCCTTATTTAAAAACATGCGATAAATCTAAATATGATTTCTGGATTAAAGAAAGCATCGATACTTATTTTAGAAGGCTTATAAGCGCAGACTTAATCAGCTCGCTAAATAAAGAAAAGTTCATCTTCGATGATCCTTTTCTCGATAAGCTGTTTAACAGATTGAGAAACTTAACTAAAGATATGGAATTCCACTCTTTTGAAGAGCTGTTGAATTTCTATTCCGCTTCTTCTTTAGATTCTATTTACAAGCAGATTATTTAATGCTCTTTTTTCAAATAAAATACCCGCTAGGTTGTTTACTAGCGGGAATTGTTTTTACTTTTTACTTGCTGTTTTTATTAAAGGGTTTACTAGCTTTATGATAAGGCTTTTTTGGTGTGGCAGGTTTTTCAACATAACCTTCCGGTTTTTCGATACAGTCACGGTGTGAAAGATCGATTCTTCCTTTTTCATCAACGCCAATAATTTTAACTTTTAAGCTATCGCCGACGTGGTACAAATTGTCCAAAGAGTCAATTCTCTTCCAATCCATCTTGGAGATGTGGCATAGACCTTCAACGTTGCCGTAAAGTTTGACAAAGCAGCCGTAGTTTTCAATTCTGGTAATCACCCCTTCGTATTCTTCACCGACAGTCGGTTCGTGAACAATAGAGCGGATGATATCGCAGGCCTTTTGAAGCATCTGTTTATCGACTGAATAAACGATGACTCTGCCATCGTCTTCAATATCGATTTTAACATCGTTATTGCACTGTTCGATGATGGAATTAATGACCTTACCTTGCGAACCGATTACTTCGCGAATCTTATCGACAGGAATGGTAAACTTCTCCATCTTTAAAGCGTATTTAGACAGCTCTTCTCTCGGAGCTGGAATAGCTTCAAGCATGACATCCATGATTTCTTTTCTCGCTTTGTGAGCTTGCTCTAAAGCTTCCTGCAAAACTTCTTTGGTGATACCTTTAATCTTAATATCCATCTGCAAAGCGGTGATACCTTTTGAAGTACCAGCGCACTTGAAGTCCATATCACCCAAGTGATCTTCCATACCTTGAATATCAGTCAAGATAGTATAAGGGTGCTTGCCATCTAAAGGTCCAGAAGTAATTAAACCCATAGCGATACCAGAAACCGGAGCTTTAATAGGAACACCGGCATCCATTAAGGCCATACAAGAGGCGCAAATAGAAGCCTGAGAAGAAGAACCGTTAGATTCAACAACATCAGCGACGCAACGAATAGTATACGGGAAATCTTCTTCGGAAGGTATGACGTATGATAAGGCGCGTTCACCTAATGCACCGTGACCGATTTCACGGCGGCCAGGAGTTCCAACACGGCCGAGTTCACCAACAGCAAAAGGTGGGAAATTGTAGTGGTGCATCCATCTCTTTGACGGTTCATCAGTTAAACCATCTAAGATTTGGGCATCAGATAAAGCACCGAGAGTACAAGTAGAAATGACCTGAGTCTGACCACGGGTAAACATAGCAGAACCATGAGTACGTGGGAGCAAACCAACTTGAGCATCCAAGGGGCGAATCTCATCGATCTTTCTTCCGTCTGGACGAACTTTGTCTTCGGTAATCAAGCGGCGAACTTCATCTCTAACGATGTTTTCTAAGATTTGTTTAACTTGTTTGACAGTAGCTAAATGAGTCTTTTCATCAGCATATGTCTTGTTTTCGTATTCTTCGACAACCTTAGCCTCTATATCGTCAATAGTATTTTGACGTTCGAGCTTATCGTGAATTGATACAGCCTTGATTAAGTCAGCCTGTGCCTCAGCGTTAACAGCTTTAACCAAGTCTTCATCAAGCTTGTAAAGTTTGATTTCTCTTTTAGCCTTGCCAACAGCTTCAGCAATCTGCTTTTCAAAAGCGCAGAGCTGTTTGATAGCTTCATGGCCGAACATAATAGCTTCTAGCATCGTCTCTTCAGATAGTTCGCTAGCGCCAGCTTCAACCATGTTAACAGCCTGTTCGCTTCCAGCAACAGTTAAATTGAGATCGGATTTTTTCCATTCTTCTTGAGTTGGATTAATGATAAATTTACCATCGACTCTACCGACATAAACACCAGCAATTGGGCCATCAAAAGGAATGTCAGAGATGCAAAGAGCAATAGAAGATCCCAACATAGCGGAAAGTTCTGGAGTTGCATCAGGATCAGCTGACATTACGGTGTTGATTATTTGAACTTCATTGACGAAGCCTTCTTCAAACATCGGACGGATAGGTCTGTCGATTAAGCGGGCAGTTAAAGTAGCGTGAGTAGTGGGTCTACCTTCTCTTCTTAAAAATCCTCCAGGGATTTTACCAGCGGCATATTGCCTTTCTTCATAGTTGACAGTCAGCGGGAAGAAATCTTGACCTTCTTTAGGTTCTTTGGCCGCACAGACTGTCGATAACACCGCGGTTTCATTGTAGCGGACTAAGCAAGCACCATCAGCTTGCTTAGCGATCTCTCCGATTTCCACAGCAATGTGTTTTCCGAAGAAATCTAATTCAAATACTTGTTTCATTCTGTGTCCTTTCAGTTATTATCCATATACTTTTAAAGTATACAACTTTAAAAAGGTGAAAATCAAAAAACATATAGCAGCAAAAAACCCCTAAACTGCAACAGGTATCCGTTTCCTAATATCACAGGGTAAGATACCTATCGCTAAGAGTAGGGGTTAGCAGTTTACTTTTTCTCTTTCCTAGTTTTATCTGCTTTTTGTTTGCGAACAAAGAGGCGAGATTGAGTGAAGATATCTAAGACTTCCGATTTGGAAGTAAATGAATTATCAAAGTAGAATTCAAACCAGTTTGCACCAATTGGGAACTTTGCTTTGTGGAAATTAATGTGGCGTTTAGCAATGATGTTAGCGTAGTTGTTTTCAAGTTTGACAACGCATCTAAGTAAACCGAAGCGATTTTCGTAAATCATCGCGTAGGAGCGGTTATCAACCTTCAAAGAGTATGGTTGATTAAGCTGTTCTTTCTTGCGAAGAACAACGTAATCAGGAGCGTGAGACATAATCAAATTAATTAACTTCTTGCGGTTGTAACGCAACGGAGACTTTTTGATCTTGATTTCTTTCTTTTCATCTTCGGTCAAAGAAGTAAAATCGATATCATCTTCTTCGATATCGGCTCTAGTTGAGAGGATGTTATCCATGAGCTCTTCTTCCGTAAGCTCGCGGTCAACAATATGCTCGATTTCATCGATTCCATCCGTTTGTATCTCTTCTGCTTCCTCAGGTACCTCTTCCGCAACTTCAACTTTAGTAACAGACTCTTTGACCTCTTCTTTCGGGCCTTCAATTTCGTAATCAGAAGGGTTGTCTTCAGCGCGAGTTGATTTGATGTTTAAATCTAAGTCAATTTCACTTAATGTCTTAGTTTCTTTCTTTTCTTCAACAGGTTTTTCTTCGACTTTCTCCACTTCTAGAACCGGAGTTTCAACTTTGACTTCCTCCTTTGCCTGCTCTTCTTTTTCTTCCCCTTCTTCAAGGTGACGCTTAACTAAGAGCAAAGCGCGATCGAGAATAGGATCAGCAAAACGAGATAACGAGTTAATAATTAAATTAAATTCAGTCTTGGAAGTCAACAACAAGACATCAGCTTCATCGTAAGCTTGTTTGATGTGATTGATAAATCTCGACATTTTAGTGTTATAAATCACAACGAACGAATACCAGTTGCAAGAATCATTGATGTCCTCTTCTTGATAGAAATCGTTTAAAAGGAGAGGCTTAACATCCTTAGCGTGAGTGCGCAAGTAAACCTTGCTTATACCATGATAGTTCTGCAATATTGCAAATATCGTGTTGTCTTTAAAAATAAATACCTTATCTAAGTGATCGGAATGTTTCTTAATTTTAATAGGAACAGGATAGTTCTCTTTATCTTCATTGAGGTGTTTTACCTCCGATATCAAATCTTCAAAGGTTAAAAAAGAAGAAAAGTAGGTATCTTCTTTAAGGCCTTTGAAACGGAGAGAATTAGAAGGAGAATACTTAGCGACTAAATAAAGATCGTAAGGTGGAACTTTTATGACATCTTTAGGTGAACCATCCATTATTTCATCGCTAGAAAGAATCTCCGATTGTCCTTCTTTAGTTAGTTCGTGGTTTATATCTGCTTTGTAAAAATTGAAACCGTTAAATTCATAGCCTTCTTTATTGGGTTGAATTACAGCGAGGTTCAGAGCCGCTCCAACCTTAGCTTCTAAAACCAAGTTCTTTGAATCGTCATTGTATTTTCCGCCATCTAAATCAATAGTAATCTTAACAGTGTGGAGTTTCGACTTGCGATTGACAAATAACGAAACGCACGTGACGATAATGACCACTACTATTA
>JADING010000088.1 GCA_017694135.1 Candidatus Scatoplasma merdavium | reverse complement strand
ATCCTAGTGTCACAGCTTATTCTGTTTTAACTTTAAAAGACCAAGTTACAGAGGATTTTACAGAAACGAAATTTGACTTTTACACTCAAGAAGGCAAACGCCTATCTGTCACAGGCGCTATCGATTATGTTTCTTCAAAGTACTATTACGAATGCGAAACTTACAAACTTTTAAAATTCCCTATTAACTATACCGATTTAACAATAATCTTACCCAACGAAGGTATAGATATTCTTTCCATCGATATTTCAGACGCCTATTCTCAAAGTCTAAACATCAGTAACACGGAGAATACTCTGCCAGAATCCGCCCTTATTAAAGTTCCGTTTTTCGAGGTAAAAAGCCCGGATTTAGATCTTTCAAGCTCTATATCAATATTGTCTGGTGAGAGGTTTTCAAAGCTAATTGAAATCAGCGATCCGGACATCGACATTGACATAGGTGGAATTAAACAAACATCTTACTTTTCATTCTCTAAAGAAGGTGTTGAAGGTTATGCAGTCACAGCGTTTGAATCACAAGCTTCCACACCTCCTAGCAATTACATTGAATTTATTTGCAACAGGCCGTTTTACGCTATATCTTCATACAAAGCTATTCCCCTTTTCGCGATACAAATTAATAATCCTAATTTAAAGGCAAACTGAGTTTTGCGCATTTAAAAGCAATTTCTGCCTTTAAACAAGCATCTAAATAAGAGTTACTACACAAAAGTTTAATAGTGCTAGCGTTAAGTGTATAATCGAAAAGACAATAAGGTATAATTTATTCTGTAAAGGAGGTTTTACTATGGTTGTTAAACGCAAAAAAGCTAGTATAGCTCTTTCCATCTTTACTCTCTTGTTTACCTGCATAGCGGTCTTTTCTTATTTAGTTTTCACTTACACTATGAGAACCGTACCTAGTTCGAATTACTCATCCGTTTTTTCTGCGGATTTATTCGAATATATCAAGCGCTTCTTATCTATTTCTTCTGATCACAGCTCTGTGATTTATTCTAATCTGTTGTTCACTTACATTCCCCTTGGTTTAACCTTTATCGGTCTACTTGGAAGGTTTTTAAGAATCGCTAATGTCTTTTCTATCATTGGTGTTTCTGTCAATTTATTGCTCATTCTTCAAGAAGCCTTCCTCAATTCACCAGATAACAAAATATTTAATTTCGAATACGTCAGTTCCACTTTTTTAACAATTGCGCTGATTGCTTCGATGCTGGCTTTTATCTTCTCTTTCATCAACATTTTGAAATCAAAATAAGCATATTGCTTTAAATCTCATCAACTTTGAGTTATAACTCTATTGTTTCAAATGAGGAAATATGACAAACACAATCGATAAATCCAAGCTGCTATTAACTCCAGAAGACGATCCAATCATTGCACAAATCCTAGAAGTTCTTGAAAAAGTATCCGTCTTTATCCGCAAAGACGGCGGAGATATTCAATTTAAAGGTTACTGGAAAGAAACTGGCATCGTCTTCGTTTCAGTATCTGGGGCTTGCAAAGGATGCATGCTCATCGACTCAACGATAACTGATGGTGTAGAAGCCATACTTCAACAGGAAGTTAAAGGCGTTAATCAAGTTAAAGTCGTCGATGAAAACTACAATATTGTCGACATCAATCAAAATAAAATGGGCTGGTTCTAAAGCCCATTTTTCTTTGAGTAGTTCCTAATGTATAAAAGCAAAACATTAATATCAGAAGGATGGACAGAAGTTATTCTCATAGCTTCACCGATATTGCCTGGGCGAATCTTATCTAAAGCCTCTCTAGCTTCTAAAGAAAGACCATCTATATGGTGGTAATCAATATTAGATGGGAGCAATGCTCCTTCATATTGATGCATCCTCTCGACTTCTTTAAGCTGCAAGCGTATATACCCTTCGTATTTGACCTCAATTTCAAGCTTATAAGAAAGCTCTGAATCTAACTTTACCAGCCTGTCTTCAAGCTGAGAAAGCTTATAATAATTCACCCCTTGCCTTTTAATTAAATCGAAATATGAAGTGTTAGGATCAACCTTTTCAAAACCGAGTTCAGCACAATAAGAAGACACCTGCTTATTGTTACCGACATAAATGTGCTTAGATACTTCAATCCCTCTTTCCAATTCTCTTTTTCTTTCTAAGAACTTCTGATATCTCTCCTCAGAATTTAGGCCTACTTCATAACCTTTTTCCATTAAACGCATATCGGCGTTATCAGAACGAGTTAACAATCGGTATTCCGAACGCGATGAAAGCAAACGATAAGGCTCTTTAGTTCCCTTAGTCACTAAATCATCAATCATAATTCCAATGTAAGCCTCATCTCTTTCTAAAATAAAACCGGGCTTATTTTCAATGTAGTTTCTAGCGTTGATTCCCGCCATCAAACCTAAAGCTGCGGCTTCTTCATAACCGCTCGTACCAATAATTTGACCAGCTCCAAACAAACCTTTGATTTTCCTTAACATCAAAGTCTTATCAAACTGAAGAGGCTCAATCGCTTCGTATTCAATAGCGTAAGCGTATTTTAAAATCTTCGCGTGCTCAAGTCCTTTAATTGAATGAACCATTTCTACTTGAACTTCTTCTGGCATTGAATTAGAAAATCCTTGAAGATAAATAGAGTCGGTATAACGCGATTCGGGTTCTAAAAATAACTGGTGTCTTTCCTTAGATGAAAAACGAACAAGCTTAGTCTCAATTGAAGGGCAGTAGCGCGGACCAGTCCCAACAACAATTCCATTGTACATTGAGGACTCTTTAAGATGCTTATAAATAATTTCATGAGTGTTTTTATTCGTGTAAGTGATGTAACACGGGAGCTGTTCTTCAAAGGGAATGTAATCTTTAGTGTCGTAAGAAAAAGCAAGAGGATATTTGCTTCCCTCATCCTTTTCTAAACCGGAAAAATCTATCGTATCTTTTTTCAAACGCGGGGGTGTACCGGTTTTTAAGCGGAACATCTTAATCCCAAGATTTTTCAAACAAGCAGCCAAACCATAGGCACCGACACATCCATCAGGCCCAGATTTAACAACTTCTGTTCCGCGCATAATTTCGCTATCTAAATAAGTTCCAGTTGTCAATATGCAAGCTTTGGCGTAGATTTTTTCTCCCCCTTTAGTTACTGCCGCTTTAAACACCCCATTTTCAAC
>JADING010000011.1 GCA_017694135.1 Candidatus Scatoplasma merdavium | reverse complement strand
TTGCTTCATCTTAACTAAGATTTTTATCGCTGCCATTTTTAATAAACAAAATAAAGTTGAAAAAGAAATTAAACCGATTACTCGCTTTCGCAAATTGATTTCCCTAGCAATAATAGCCTTAGCAATAATTCAAATTGCAATATTTAGCGTTGGTGTTGTTGCTTTTTGTCTTTACACTTTAGTTAACGGGATTATAAGTAGTCCTTTTAACATAATTTATTTTTTATCACCAGCTCTAAATATAATTGTTGAGATATCTTTAACTCTCTGCTATTTTGCCTTGAGCTTTTCAATCTGTTTCATCAATTCTTATCTTTTAAAGAGATTTAAAATCTACAGCAAAAAACATAACGATGAAAGAACAATAGTAAGCATAACGGCAATGTCTTACTTATTCTTTACCCTTTTTTATCTAGAACTTTCAGTGATTTTATTCTTTTCTCAAAATAACATTAATGCGACAAGCGATAACTATTATGTGATTGTTATTTCAACTGTTATAAACGTTGAACTAAATCTTCATTTGTATGCGGCAATTGCTATCTATATGATTGCTCTTTCTATCACCCAAATTAGTCACGGACTAGGTCTAATGTTTTTAACTAAAAGAATAAGAAGGATAATCGAAAATACCAATCTATTAAATAATCGCAATACAGAAAATTAGTTTTTAGCTAGTTCTTACTTCTTCTTCCATCGTCTTGATAACTTCAGAAAGTTCAATGTGTTTAAATTCGTGAGTAGCTTTAGTTCCTTGAATGATATAATCCCCTACTAAGTAAGTTTTAATTCCTACTTTTAAGGCGCACTCACCATCTTCGTAAGGGTTATTTCCAAACATGATAACTTCCTCTGGTTTTAAAGAAAACATTTTTAGTAACTCAGCAAAATACTTTGGATTAGGTTTAGAATAAGAAAAGTTTTCATAAGCTGTAACAAAATCAAAATCTGTCGGCTTAAGTCTTACAAACCCCATTCTGGTTTCAGTCGCCACTAAAGGAAATATCGGATTTGTAGCTAATACGACTTTACCGGTAAGTTCTCTTGCTTTTTTCACAATGTCTTTAGCGTAGGGGTTTGGAGAAATAAAGTCTTTGAGCTTTTTAAAATCAGTTACATAAAACTCGTTAAAAAACGGTATATCTTTCAGTTTTTCTTGACCGTAAATAGATGCAAAATAGTCCCAGAAAGCCTGGTAATTTGTTTTGCTTCCATCGTTTTTATACATAGCTTCAGTCCCCTTCCAAATGGTCTCCATAAGCCTTTTAGGTTCATATCCTAACGGAGAGACTTTTTTTACGAGCAAACTGAAATACTGTTCGACAAAAACTTTTTCGTCAATAGGAAGAAGAGTTCCGTCTAAATCAAAAAAGAAAGCCTTGATCATATTAACCTCATCTATTCATCGATCTTTAAATTTTTTAAGATTGCAAAAGGTGAATCTTCATCGCTAGCTTCATTCTCTTCTTGGCGTTTTAAATACTCTTTTTCAGAAATAATTTCTACTCCATAGAGATCCTTTTTATCTTTTCCATTAAGCAAAGAAGCACCCTTTGAAGGAATTAAAGCGTACAAAGAAGCTAAGACTACGCCGCTGAAATCGAAGTATCCGTTTTCGCACACAATATCAGCGTCCTCATCCTTTTCATCGTAAGATAGAACAAGCGAATCAGAAGAATGAACATTAGAATATTTAACTTCGCCATCTATTTCATTTTTAATTCCAATTTCGCCTTTTAAGTTAAGTTCACAAACGAAAGAATCTGATCTTCCTTCATTTGAAAAAAGAACAATTTCGAAACTGAATCCAGGTTTAATAATCAAATTAGGATAAGCGTTATAAATCTGAGAATCTGGTTCTAGTTCATTTAACAAACTGCCGCCTAATGACTTTTCAATATCTTGGTAGCGGAACTTAAATGGTAATCTCATTGTTTTAAAAGTCCATTCTTATTAAATTCATCTAAAACTAATAGCATGACCTGTCTCATATCTGGATGAGCAGCTGCAGCTAATCGCAAATTAAATATGTTCTTCCATTCATCAATATTAGCTGTCACAACAATAGTCGCCTTAATTTTGTTAGGAAGTATAGATCTAGCAAACTCTGGAGCGACATTTCTCTTATTAGTTAACAGCAAGTAATCCTGTTCAATTTTTGAGAATACTTCATCGTATATATCTTTGTTAGATGAATAATCTAAAGGCTCAATAAAAGTTAGCTCGTTACCGAATTTATTTTTAGAATAGTTGCAATATCTAGTTGATTCTTGTGCGAAGGAACAGAGACGGTGCCTGACTAATTCGTGAGTTACTCCCCTATCAGTCACTATTCTTACTGTCACATATTTTAAAATCTGATAAGCGGTAATAGGTAATTGATCTATTTCTTTTTCACTTAAAAGTAGGGCATCATCTGAGGCTAATAAATCCAAACCTAAGAGGGACTGAAGCGGTTTATCTAAATTTGAAACAAGCTTGAGAACAGCTTCTGGAATACTCCCTGAATCTTTCATTTCCAAAAAGACGCGGAGGGATGTAGAAGCAAAATAGGCTCCTTGACAAGCGACTAATTCAATAAAGCGATTGTTTAATCTAACTAATTCAAAGTAAAGCGATTCAGAGATTTTATAGGCAAAGCGATAATGTTCAATCATAGCGTAATGCTTCGCTTGAATCAGCCTTTTAATAAAGCCTTCATCATCTTTACCAGTTTGAACTTGGTAGCAGTTGTGCGCAATAAGAGCCACTTCGGAAAAGAAGTCTCCTCTTTCAATGAGCTCAACGCTAGGTTTTATGTATTTCATTATTTGCGCAACTCAACTTTCATTTTCGAAGTAACTGAAGAGATAATCTTATCTAAGATAGCGTTGATTTCATCGTCAGTCATCGTCTTATCAGGGTTAACTAACTTCAGTGCGAAAGCGTAAGAAACCATACCATCTTTCTTGAAGGTGTCAAATATCTGAACATCAGAGACGATCTTTCCGCCGGCTCTCTTAATTTCTTTAATCATTTGTTCACATCTGATCTGCGGATCTAACAAGACGAAAGAAAGGTCTCTTCTAATAGGTAAATAGGAAGACTTTTCTTCTAAACGCAATCGCGGAGATTTCATTTCTAATAGATAGGACAAATCAAATTCTCCAACTACGGCATTCTTAAGCTTGTGTTTCGGGTGGAGTTCCCCCATCGTACCAATTAAATCTTTGCCGATGTAAATATCTACAGCTTTATAAGAGTGGAAATTGTGGTTTGAAGTAAAGACGTAACTCACTCTCTTTGAATCGATATTCAAAACCTGCAAGACTCTTTCAAGCAGACCTTTGATGACAAAGAAGTCGGCCTTTTCTCTTTTTAGCATTCCCTGTTCATCGATAAAGTTAGTAAGGCCGATAGAAAGATAGGTCTTCGCTAAAGGCTTGCCGTCTTTTTTCGCATCGACTTCAGAGATTTCAAACAAGGCTAAATCATCGTGCTTATAGGCGAAGTTCGATCTAATTGTCGCAATTAAGGAAGACAATATATCCGAGCGAATATACATGTGATATTCAGTCAAAGGATGGGCGAGAACATAAGATTCTATCTCGTGGTTTTTATCGAAAATTCTAAACGAGTTATCATTTTCTTTGTCTAACAAAGTATAGGTAAAAATTTGATCCAAACCCGCTTCAATTAGAGTCTGACGGACTTTTAAAACCTTCTTTTGTCTAGGAGAATATCCCCCTTCGGTAATAGGTAAAGAATCTAAAGAAAGAGGGATATTTCGATCTTGGTAGAAACGGAAGACCTCTTCTTCAATATCGCACTGTTCATTTAGATCCAAGCGGTAAACGTTTCTATCAACGGCAGTATCAGTGTGAGTGAGTTTAAACGCATCAAATACCTTGTTGATATCTTCTTTAGTAAACGATGTTCCTAAGCGGTGATTGAGTCTTTCCAAAGAGAAAGGATAGCTGCCTTTGAATTCTTCCATACAATCAAATACAGATGAACCGACAATTTCAAAGTTAGAACCTTCAAACAAAGAAAGAGTTACATTCAAAGCCTCTTGAGTCAAGTAAGGATTAACTCCGCGAGCGAAAAGCGAAGAAGAATCAGAAGCTAAACCAAGGCGGGAGGAAGTTTGACGGATGGCCTTGTGTGAGAAGTTTGCCGCTTCAATACCGATGTGAGTGGAGTTTTCATCCACGCGGCAGAAGTAAGCCCCCATAATTCCACCCAAGCAACAAGGAACGTTGTTAGAAGATATAACAATATCGCCTTTTTTAATCTCGTATTCCTTCTGATCAAGGGCGGTGAACTTTCCTTCAAAATCATCTTTGACAATTAGCTCTGATGTTGGAATCTTATCTAAATCGTACATGTGCAAAGGCTGGCCAGTCAAAGACATTGAGAAGTTTCCAATATCAACGATATATGATATTGAGCGGATATTAACAGCTCTTAAATAATTTACAATTGAAGCCGGGGTTTTCATATTCTTGAAATCGCCTTTGATTTCCACCAGTTCAAATTTCTTGCAAGAAGGAGTCAAAGAGTTGACCTTAATAAGCGAATTAGCTTTGTTAATACCGTATTCTTTAATAGGCTTCATTTCCCTGTTAAACAACGCGGAAATTTCGCGAGCTAAACCGATGTGAGAAAGGCAATCAGGGCGGTTAGCTAAGATGCTAATGTCGATTACGTAATCGTCTAAACCTAAGGCGACAATCGGATCAGAACCTATCTCAGCATCGTCATTTAAAACGACTATCCCGTTCTGCTCTTCTTCCGACTGGACAAACTTATCGATTCCAAGTTCAGTTAAAGAACAGCACATACCACTTGAAGGATAGCCCCTGATAACGCTCTTTTTTAAAGTAACATCTAAAGCTGGTAAATAGCAGCCAACTAAGGCCAAGCAAACTTTGATGCCTTCTCTGACATTCTTAGCCCCGCAAACGATATCTAAAACATCTGAACCGATATCGACTTTAAGC